>SZXZ01000135.1 GCA_005843835.1 Chlorobium sp. | reverse complement strand
GTATTTTTTTATTTCGATTTCAAACTGTTCTGGTGGCAAGGTATTAATTTGATGAATGTTCATCTGGCGGAGTTGCTCAATGGGCCATCCATAAAAGTTTGCTGCGGCATGATTGGCATCTAATATGTCTCCTGTATTGGAGTCGATCAGGAGTTTGATAGCTGAATGATCCTGAAAAAGTTTTCTGAAAAGCTCCTCGCTGTTATGCAGTTCATCTTCTGCTTTTTTGCGTGCTGTAATATCTGACAGAATAATCCGGCATTCTTGTCCGTCGTTGCTTAGGATGGCATCAATCCGAACTATATGCTCGGATGAGTATTGCATATTTCTTGTAAACAGCTTGACTTCACAATATTCGGTCTCCATATTCCTGAAAAGATTCTGGAACATTGATTTGAATGCTGAAATGTCTGCCGGATTAATAAAGCTAATGAATCGGCTGCCGAGCAATAGTGAGCGTTCAACACCAAGTAATTTTGTAGCTGTCAGGTTTGCCTGAAGTATTTTGGTATCGTGTGAAAGAGTCAGGTAACCAACGGGCGCAAAATCGTAAAGCTCGGTGTAACGTTCTAAATTTTCCTTTAGCTCGTCCATGGATTTGGTCAGTTCATATCTTGAATGTATCAATTCTTCCTGCTGCATTTCAAGTTCGATCTGGTGAATCTCCAGTTCCTGGATGATCAATGATAAATCCGCGGGTGATGAGGAAATTGCAGGGTGTTGTAAGTGACTGTTTATAAATCGCTTTTCAGCAGTAGCCCTTAGTTCAGATAGGTTAATGGACTTGTGAAGGTTGTTGTGTTTTAGCATTGAGATGCTTTTTTGTTCTTGTCAATGCTGAAATTCCAAAGCCGCATTGAACGAAATCCGAATGTAGTTCAACTGACCAGTATGAGGTGCCTGTATTATTTTCTTGACTCTTTGTATCCTATGAAACGTTAAGTCAGGGTTAAGGAGAAGCGCCTCTTTGAGTAATATATAAATTACATATAAATAAATAATCTTATGGTAATTGACCAATAGAAAAACCCATACTAATCTAGGCATCCTCTTACCATATAGGGTGGCATTTTATACATAAAATCTAAATTTGCATTTTAAGTTGTTTGGTTTTATTTATCAAGATTACTAATTATTTTCATTTATTATACACGTGTTATAGTTATGGGGTACGTTTTTAAGTTTTTTTTAAGCTTGCCTTAATTATCCTTTAGGAAAGGATGTATTAAATTTTGGAATATAAATTACGTGCATACTTTTTTCGTTGCAATTGAATAGTTCAATTCTTAACAGGATTGAGTTTTTTTGATGCTTTAGCGCTTTGCCGGCAATATATGGGTTTCAGATTGTTGTGTGTGTGTTCTGTTTACACTCTTGTTTGACCGGCATTTTTTATTACGAGTTATATAACAAGGGCCATTCCTTTACAATGAGCTTCGGTTATTCTTTATAGAATTGAGGCTTGCCTTAGGTCATTTCCGGGTAATTGTAAGTCTTTTGTAGTAAAGCAGTAGAAGTAAAATAAAAAGCCAATCACAACAAATCAAAAAATTTGATCTATGAGAAATTCTACAATTGCATCAATTGCTTCACTCTGCATGCTACCTGCCCTGTTCTGGAGTCAGAATAGTTCTGCAGTACCTTCTTTTTCGAGAAAGTATCAAACATCATGTTATACCTGCCACTCTGGCTTCCCGAACAGAAATGCTTTTGGTGAAGCTTTCAAGAATAATGGCTATCGCTGGCCAGGTGGTGAGGAGGAGGATCATTCGAAGCAGGAGCAAACTAAGATGGGCGGAGAAGGATGGAAAAAAATATTCCCTGAATCACCATGGCCTACTGATATCCCTGGTTTTGCTCCATTTTCTCTTTACGTAACCGGTCCACTAGTCAACTATGCTGATCAGGTGAAAACCAGCACCGGCAAAGTTACTACTCAACAAACTTTTTATCAGGGTGGCCCAATTGATGCCCGTATTTTGTTTGGCGGCACAATCGGTGAAAATATTGGAGTTGTTGGTGCTTTTGAAGGTTTTGCTGCGAACTCTGTAAGGACCAATCTGCGTGCTACTTGGTCTTTCGCCCCGGGTGTCAACATCGGGTTTGGCAATGGATTCAGTGCATGGACTGGTGCAGCAAGTCCGATTTCTGTATACACCAGTATATTCCCAACTTCAGGGACAAGCACGGAGTTGAATTATGTCACGGGCAAAGAGGGTGGCTTTAATCTGATTGCCGGTGTTGCGAGTGCTACAACTTCTACGGCAACTATACCTAACATTGACAGCAACAAGATTGATGACACCAGATATGTTCGAGCTAAATACAAGCTGTTTGGTGCAGGGTTGCTGAGTGGTGCCGGAGGTGTTTATGGTAATGATTATATCGGCCTTGACAACAGTCTGGCAATTGGTGCTGGATTTGTGAGCGCAGGGAATGGCGTCCTTTCGAGTAATTATAAGGGTGAGACATTTGTATACGGTGCCGATATTGCCGGAAACTATGGCAATTTAACTGCAGGCGTTGCATATACGAAGGATAGTGACCTGAAGCTCAATAACTATGCTGTTGATGCAGGGTACTATGTCTATCCCTGGCTGTTGACAAGAGTGCGGTATGCAAATCTTGGTGTCGCAGGTGTTGACCAGAATAACCCAACCGTCACTCCATCGGTTACGGCTTGGCTTCGCGCTAACGTCTCTCTTGCTGCTTCATACAAACTTTTCACCAAGAGCACTCTTCCTACATCGACAACTGGAGAAAACAACAGGAATACTTTCACTTTGACGAGTGGATTCGTTTTTTAATAGTTATTTGAGGTAGGGGGTATTCAGTTATGAAAGACATGTTCCCGATTCCGTTTTTTTGATAAAAGGATGGAGTGTGGATGTGTCTTTTTTTTATGATGGAAATTCATTGTATCCCATTCCCTTTCATAGTAGTCTTGGTCTGAAGTCTGCAGGAGTGGCATCCCAGTTGCTATAATGGTTATTGATTGATGATTTATAGAGATTGCTACAACCTGAGTTCTTCTACTCCCCATCACATCTTGATGGGTCTCTGCATGGACGAATAGCTTTAATAAGGCACAATCTGCCATCACCACCTGACAGGGGATTCCCCTGTCAGGTGGTGGAATTATTGGACAAACTTATTTGTATCAGGCAGGGACTCGCATTTCGGTTTGCAAATGTTTCCAGATTGCTTCAAGAATTATACTTGATGCTTCTTCTGGGTCGTTGAGAAAGAGGAGTCGTTCAATTTCACTGTTTCTTGTATTTGCACAGGCTTCAAGCAGAGTTTTGTTACCGTTATAGAGCCCAAACCATCCGCTTATGAGCATACCGAGGGAGTAATTGAATCGGTAGAGCTCTTCCTTTTTTGTGTTCAGAATTTCTTTTTTATCTATTTCACTCATGGTGTCGATCATAAGCTCTACGGCTTCGTTGATCGTTTTTGGCCATATTGATATATCAGTCATTGGATTAATATTTGAGGGGTTTATTAAAATCGATAAACCGACGAAAAAATTACGTACGAATATATCAAGCCTTTTGATGGTTTTCTTGTTACATGACAATTGTTTTCAAACTGTTAACAGGGTAGGCTGTAAATGGCCTAGGCAGAAGGGATCCTTTTTTTGAAAGCGGGTGTTTAAAAAAATATTTTCTTTTCTAAAAGATTTATTGAAAGAAAATGGT
>SZXZ01000045.1 GCA_005843835.1 Chlorobium sp. | reverse complement strand
TGGCTACAAATGTTGTTGCATGGTTCTGTGGGGTTCCACAAATATTATAAATGATAAACTACTCACTACCATGGGAATGACAACAACTAAGGCTGATCTCGTCAATGCCGTTGCTCAGAAGACAGGTTTGACGCAGGAGGAAACCGAATCTGCTGTAAATTGTCTGTTTGAAAGCATCATTGATTCGCTGAAAACCAGGAAGCGTATTGAAATCAGGGGGTTTGGGTCGTTCAATATAAGGCACAAGAGTCTTCGTCAGGCACGTAACCCGAGAACGGGTGAGAAGGTTGTGGTTGCTGAAAAAGAGGTACCGACTTTCAAGATATCGAAGGAGTTCAAGTGTGCTGTGACTGAGAGTTTGAGGGCTGACTGAATTCGAAATAATTCTATTGAAGTTAGACAGGAATGTTGCTGTATTTGACGTTTAACTTCATATATTTTAACCCCCTTATGCAAAATCATTAATAGTATTTCGTTTATGAGTAAAAAAATATGGATTGCAGCTGGAATTGCCGGTATGCTCCTTGGTATGCCGCACACCAATGTTCTGGCTGAAGATGCAAGACCCCGTGTTGAGGAATCAAATCGGCATGAGGACCGCCAGATGAGCCGTCACGATAAGGAAAGAGAAAAGAGACATCGCAAAGCCGAGAAAAGACGTCGTCATGAAATTGAGAAGCGCAAACATCATAGCAGGCATGACAGAAGCAAAGAGAAGCACTAAGTGATTATAGCATCGTGCTTGAACGTAAGGACGAGAACACTAAGAAACCCCGGTGATAAACCGGGGTTTCTTAGTTATGTACTGCCGGGACAGTTCAGAATATGTACAATATGCAGTACCGAAAATCTGCCCGTGGTACCGCAAAATTTTACCTTTCAGCTAAGCCTTTTATTTATATAATGATAGATGGATATGTGTGCAGACCTGTGAAAGGGTTTCCATTAGTCTATTATATTTCACTTTCTTACATTACCGGTAAGGACAAGTGTGAACATAACGAAGGAGAACCTGATGATGCACATTCTGCTCCAGTGGCTGGTAAATGCCCTTGCTATATATGCTACTGCGCATATTCTAAGCGGTATTCATATTAAAAACTTTGGAGCCGCTATTCTTGTTGCTCTGGTTCTTGGCTTGATTAACGCTGTTGTGAGGCCGATACTTGTATTTTTTTCAATCCCGTTTATCATTGTAACTCTGGGACTTTTTCTGCTGGTTATCAATGCATTTCTGCTGCTTTTGTCTGCCTCCATTGTCTCGGGTTTTTCAATTGACAGTTTCTGGTGGGCCATCGCCGGTTCGGTGGTAATCAGTGCTATTTCGTGGATAGCAAGTGCCTTGTTCCGTCTTTGAGTAACAATATTTTCTAGTCGTAATTTAACTTATGAACATGCAAGGGGAAGCGCAGGCAATTGTCTTGCAGAAAGCAAATAAACTGAAACTGCAGGCAGTGGCATACCATGCCGACAGTCCTCAAGATGTTTTGGTGAAAACTATCGCGAGCACCATAACGCCTGGATTTGACCGCCTTCTTTTAACCAACAAGCCGGTATCGAACAGGGTATTTCACTACCCTATCATGCCTGGAAGCGAGTCTATAGGTCAGGTTATGGCAACCGGCACGGGAGTAGACGACCTTTTTCCGGGTGATTTTGTCTATGCGTTTAAAGGTGATCGATGGACTGGTGTGGAACCGTATTTTGGATGCCATGCTGAAATCGTGCCGACGTCGAGACAAAATCTTTTTGCTCTCAATCGTCAACCTATTCATAGAGACCTGCTGACGGGACTTCTTGCCTATGTTATCAGTGCTGTTGAAAAAGTTTGTTTTCAGGCTTCATCAAGAATTCTGATACTGGGCCTCGGGTCGGTCGGACTTATGGTATCGGAGTATCTTTACTCTCTAGGTTTTCAGAATATCGATGCTGTTGAAACATTCAGCATTAGAGGACAGCTTTCACATGCTCAGCATATTGCCCTCGATATCAGCGATTTCACTCCTGATTTCAACGATGCTTATGATATTATTTTCGAAACCACAGGAAGAATTTTACTGATTGAAAAGGCTGTCCGCCTGATGAAGGACCAGGCAAAGATAGTATTGATGGGCAATTATGAAATCATGGCTTATGATTACCGCCTTATTCAGCATAAGGAACCTGCTATAATTGCTTCGGGCATTACTTCCATTGGCAATATCAGGGATGCTTACAGGGTCCTGAATGATGAAATACTTGACAGTGAAAAATTTTTTACCAATGTTTTTCCTGTTGCCCAGTACGAACTCGCCTACCGCATGGCTCTTGACAGCAAGGAATCAATTAAAACCGTTCTCAGCTGGGTATAAATTTCACTGAAAATCAACAAGTAATGGGTGTTGCTGTCCGTTTGTGCGGTGTATCAAAAAGTTTTGGAAACTTTTCTGCTAACAGTAACATCTCTCTCTCTGTTGAGGAGGGTACTATTCATGCGTTGGTCGGTGAAAACGGAGCTGGAAAAAGCACGCTGACGAAAATTATCTACGGCATGCTGCAGCCGACCAAGGGAGAGGTTTTTATACAGGGTAACCAGGTGCGTTATACTTCTCCCCGGGATGCTATCAGTGCCGGCATAGGTATGGTTCATCAACATTTTATGCTTATACCGACACTGTCTGTTGCCGAAAACATTATGCTTGGCAATGAACATGCCGGCCTGCTGCAGCGCTTGCCCTACGCTCGTATCAAAGATCTTATACAAACTCATTCCCGGGATTTCGGCCTTCAGGTTGATCCTGATGCTTTGGTAGAGAGCCTCAGTGTCGGAGAAGAGCAACGGGTTGAGATACTCAAGCTGCTTTTTCGCAATGCGTCTATCATGATTTTTGATGAACCTACAGCTGTACTTACCCCACTGGAAACAGAAAAGCTTTTTGCCACACTGAAGTCCCTTCGGGATAAGGGAAAAACAATTATCCTCATTACGCATAAACTTGATGAAGTGCTTTCGGTAGCTGACACGATCAGCGTCATGAGAAAAGGAGAGATAATCGGGACTGTACCGGCATCGTCGGTAACAAAGCCTGAACTGGCCATGATGATGGTTGGGCGAAGTGTCCTGTTAAGGGTGACAAATCCGCCGCAATCTGCTGGTGAAGCCATTCTTAACATCAAAGATCTAGGATACAGTACTCAACGAGGCGAAGAAAAACTTCGACATCTGAATCTTAACGTCAGGGCCGGAGAAATTTATGGTATTGCAGGGGTCGAAGGCAATGGGCAGGCTGAACTGCTTCAGGTTCTTTATGGTCTTACACCGGACGGAACAGTCCTCTCCGGTGAAGTAACACTGAAAGGGCAATCGCTTTTCGGTAAAAACCCTGCTGAAATAACCAGTATGGGGATTTCGCTCACGCCCGAAAACAGGTTGCGTCATGCTGTTATTGTTGACTTTACGGTTTCAGAAAACCTTCTGTTCGGAAGACATCGGGAGCAATCTTTTCACCGGGGAATCGGATTTGATGAGGAAAGCTTGCAGAGGTATGCTCTGGAAAAGGTAGCCGAATATGATATAAAATGCACCTCGCCTTCAAGCCAACCCTTAAGCTCTCTATCGGGGGGAAATCAGCAGAAGATTGTTCTGGCCCGGGAACTCAGCCGACCGGATATTTCTCTGTTAATTCTTGCACAGCCTACTCGAGGAGTTGATATTGGAGCTATTGAAACGATTCACCATAAAATTATTGATGCCCGGAGCAAGGGTATCGCCATTTTGCTTATTTCTTCCGAACTGGAAGAAATAATTGCACTTTCAACCCGGATAGGCTGTCTCTACAAAGGAAACCTTCTTCACGAGTTTGCTCATGAGGAAGTTGCTCTCAAAAGGAATTCGGAACTTGAGTTCAAAAAAGAGATTGGTCTCTATATCACCTGAACAACCCTTCGACCATGACTCGAAAAAGTGCTCAGTTTCTCATACCCGTGCTGTCGATTCTTTCTGCTCTTGCTGTCAGCAGCCTGATTATTCTGATCGCCGGCAGAGATCCAATCATGATTTTCCAGAAAATGCTGTACGCTACCCTCGGCTCAGGATATGGAATCGGGCAGGTGCTTTTCAGGATGAGTTCGCTTATTTTTGTCGGCCTTGCTGTGGCCTTGCCTTTTCAAGTCAAGCTGTTTAATATCGGTGCTGAAGGCCAGCTTCAGATGGGCAGTTTTGCTGCTGCAATGACTGGTGCCATGTTGCCTGCTACACTTTCCTCATTTGCTGCTATTCCCATCTGTATTCTTGCCGCAATGGCGGCTGGTGCATGCTGGGCACTGGTGGCCGGAGTGCTGAAAGTACGATTTGGGGTCAATGAGGTCATTGCAACAATCATGCTGAATTTTATTGCGCAGGGTATTACGGGATATATGCTGACCTACCATTTTGCAATGCCTTCAACGGTGCATACTGCACCAGTCATTGACTCTGCAACAATTCCGGCATGGAGTACCATTACAGGAATATTTGCAAAATCTCCGGTAAACCTGAGTACCCTCCTTGCTCCTTGTATAGCACTTCTTTTCTGGGTTATACTTTTCAGATCAAGGTTTGGTTATGAAATGCGGGCTACCGGCCTGCAGCCGGATGCTGCCAGATACGGAGGGATACATGCCGGTATGCATATGCTCGCGGCTATGGGTATCGGTGGCGCTGCTGCAGGTTTGGGTGCTGCTAACATCGTGCTTGGTCATAAACACTTCTATGAAGCAGGAATGACCGGAGGTATGGGATTTACAGGCATCGCTGTAGCACTTCTTGCGGGTGCTCACCCTTTATGGATTCTCCTTTCCGCTTTCTTTTTTGGGATTCTTGAATATGGAGGGCTTACGGTGAATGCTTATATACCAAAAGATATTTTTATGATGATTGAAGCTATCACTATTCTTCTTGTTATTACCTTCAGCGCTCTTGGCAAACGCATTCAACATTAAAAAAAGACTTTAAACGGGTAATCAAGCTGCTGGATTATTTTTTTTCTTCATAAGAATTATATAATATTCGTGTATGGAGTTGTTGTATTAATTAACAAAAACTGAAACCCAAATGGCAAAGAAGATTGAGCATGAAGAAGAACCTAAAGCTTCTAAAAAAAGAAAAAAAGCTAAACTTGAGCTAACAGAGGAAGAACGTGAAGAGAAGGTAAGACTTGCGGCTTACTACCGGTGGGAACAGAAAGGCAAAGCCCATGGTGCACATTCTGACGACTGGTACGAAGCAGAAGATTCCCTTACTGACTGAGTCTTTACCTGATAATCATATACAAAAGGCCATTCCATAAGGAATGGCCTTTTGTATATATGTTCTTAGTTTTTAACGCAAAAGTATGATAAAAAAAAGTATCACCGCCTTCTTTGAATCCCTGCTGATTTTTTTTGCCGGGTTATGGCTTGTTGTGCGCATCATTCTTGAATATTTCGGTATCATCAGTGACGGAAACGACAGAACTACAGGCATCAAAGACCTTCGGGAGGAGTATAAAAAGGCTAACTACAAGTAGGTAAGCGAGCCCACCTATTCTGATTTTACCACGGTCAATTCGACCGGTTGATCGGGCGATACATACGCATTAACAGCAGGTTTCTGGCTGATTACCGTATTGGGAACCAGATTGGCGGAATATTCAGTTGTAACCTTTCCAAGCTTAAGACCTGCATCTCCTACTGCCTGCCTTGCCTGATCAAGAGACATACCAAGAACATCAGGCATCGTTACTTTTTTGGTACCTGCCGGCATTGCCTCATACCTTCCGACAATAATAGAAACTGATGTACCTGACTTGACCATGGTCTGTGCAGGAATTGACTGGCTCAGCACCCTTCCATTATCTTCCGGTTTGGTAACTGTCGTGGTCTGGACATTCTGAAGCGTTACATTCATCCTTGCAGCTGTCTCGCGAGCATCCATTTCGGGTCTGCCTAAAAGATCGGGCATAGGAAAACTTGGTTTTTCGCGTTTGTTGACCACCAGGTAGACGTTTCTGTCAGGCTTCACTTCCATTCCGGCTTCGGGCATCTGAGAAAGAACAATATTGGAATCAACTCCACTGAGATATTTGACGTGATAACTTTTTATGGCCTTCAAACCCGCACGACTTAACGTTTTTGCGGCTTCTTCGTATCTCATGTTAAGGACATCAGGGACAACTTTGACATTTCCCTGTGATATATACAAGGGCATCACGAGCTTGTCCAGGATGACAATAACCCCGATGAGCAAAAGAACGATTATACCTACTTTTTTTTTCATCTCGCTGTAAACAATTTATTCTGTTCAAATCATAGAGCCATTTCCGAAAGCTCTATGAAAATTACTAATACTGCCTGTTCATAACAAAATCAACAAGTTGTATCAATGAAGTTTTAGCCTCAATATCAGGAAATGGGGCAATCGACGCAACAGCTTTTGATGCAAAACCTTCGGCAACTTCTGTAGCGTAATCGAGCCCACCTTTGGTGGTTACAAACGCGATTACCTCACTCGTTTTAACAGCTCGTTTACGCGAGCTTTTCAAAATTGACCGGATAGTTTTCTGTTCGGATGCTGAAGCATGAGAAAGCGCGTAGATGAGGGGTAGAGTTATTTTTTTGTCTTTTATATCAATACCCATCTGTTTGCCGGTTTTTTTTGAATCGCCGGTGTAATCCAGCAGATCGTCGCGAATCTGAAAAGCCAGACCTAGATACTCTCCATAACTTTTCATTGCGGCAATTTTATCCTCGTCGGTTGTTGCGCTTATCGCGCCCATAGCACAGGCCGAAGATATCAGAGAAGCTGTTTTATCGGAAATGACACTTAAATAATCCTTTTCGGAAATATCAAGACTGCGGGTTTTCTGTATCTGCAGAATTTCGCCTTCACTCATACGGCGTACTGCTTCGGAAACCATGTGTAAAAAACCATAATCCTTATGTTCGAGCGAATACAAAAGGCCTTTGGAAAGAAGATAGTCACCGATAAGTACTGATATTTTATTTTTCCAGAGGGCATTGATTGACGGCAGTCCTCTACGCATTTCTGCACTGTCGACGACGTCGTCGTGGATCAACGTTGCCGAATGCAGTAGCTCGACCATTATTGCCGCACGATAGCTTGCCTCAGTTACTCCACCACACAGTTTTGCGGATAGCATAACGAGAACAGGCCGAATCTGTTTTCCCTGCTGTCTTAATACATACCTTGTAACCTTGTCGACCAGAGTATTTTGAGCATGAAGCACTTGTTTGTACTTTTGCTGAAAAACACCTACCTCTACGGCTACCGATTGAGTAACATCCTTTATATTCACCAATTCCCCGGACTTATACGTGATAAGCTTCCCTGGTATAGAAAGCTCTTGAAAGTATACACATGACAGTTCACCGTAAACAATACCATCTGGACGAGTAACTTAGGATATTCAAACCTAATAGACCTTATCGCAGAAGGGAAGATACGTAACGAAGGGATAACCTTGAAATTCTATCTAACATGAGGTCTTCCTGTTACCCTGGTTTCCGCTCTTGGAGGGGAATTTCGGAATATCGATATTGGGGTCATATCCTTCGTAAAAAGAACAGATATGTTATTGCGCTGATTTCAAAAACCGAAAAGCATGTTTTAAGCCATGAAAAAATTTGTCACGCTTGTCTTTGTACTTTTTTTTGCGTTTGCTTTGCCTCTTTTGGCAGAAAATACTCCTCAGGAATCAGTTGATCCCAAAGAGACCGGCAGCATTATTGTACATATTAAAGATCTAAGGAACATTAACGGTATGCTTGGCGCATCACTCTATGCCTCTAAAAAAGGGTTCCCTGATACGCCTGAACGCTCTTATTCCACACTTATTAAAAAAATCACCAGTACCGAGGATACCTTTATTTTTGAAAACATTCCTTATGGAACCTATGCCATAAGCGTTCTCCATGATGAAAACGGTAATGGAAAAATGGACAAAAACTTTTTTGGATTGCCCACTGAGGGATGCGGTATTTCGACCAACCCCAAAATCGGAATGGGCGGACCTAATTACAACAATTCAGTGTTTACACTCAATTCGAAACAGATGGAACTAACCATCAATACGAGGTATTTATTCAAGAGCAAAAACCCTTAAAATAATGAGTTGGCCCGGTGTTGCCATGATGACACTAAAAACCTCGTTTCTGCAATTTTTTATTGATGTATAGCGGTTATTAGTTCATGTCGGAAGTTACGGATATGGTCAGGCTCTTCATGAAAGGGTACATAAATCTTTAAATACATTGAACATGAACTTCAAGGAACTGTTACAGCAACAGATTAATGAATCTTATAACGTTGCAGAACGTCTTATAAAACTTCTTAAAGAAGAGGATCTGGCGTGGAAACCGTCGGAAACTAATAACTGGATGACTACGGGACAGTTGCTTTTTCACCTTGGTCAGGCTTGCGGGTTGCCAATAAAAGGTTTTGTTACCGGAGAATGGGCAATGCCTGCACATAGTGATATGCATGACAAGAAGACTGAAGCAAAGCTGCCGCCGGCGGAAAAGCTTAAAACTGTCACAACTCTTGACGAGGCACTGACACAACTTGCAGCTGACAAAAAATCTGCTCTTGATTCTGTAAACCTTTGCAGTGAGGAGGATCTTGCCTCTAAAGATGCTCCGGCACCGTGGGACCCAAGACCGGCAGCCCTTGGGATTCGTCTCTTGCAAATGGTTGATCATTTTAACCAACACAAGGCTCAGCTTTTCTATTATCTGAAATTGCAGGGCAAACCTGTCAATACTATGCATCTCTACCGGAAATAAACCTGTAGAGCACTTCCCTGCCGTTCACGAAACATCCATAGAGTCTTCATGACTACTGTGGATGTTTTATTTTCTACCAGAATGTAGAACACAACCTGATTCCCACCAATTTGTCATCATTTTACCGTAGTTCTTTTTTAAGCAAAAACCAGATAAATGATTATTTAAAATAATCTTAAAATAAGATAATTTTTGTCGGCATGATTATTGCATATAGAATAGCGGAAAAGCTTGTCAACATGACTCAACTAAACCGGTATCAATATGTCTACCTTCAGCACACCATACGGCGATCTATCAGGAGTGGAGTTCCGGACCCTTTTTTCGAACGGTAAAATGGACGGGTGTCTTGTCACTGAGGCAAACAGCCTGAAAACACCCTACGGTACCCTTGTGCCGCAATACGAAGCTGAAGACATGGGTCGACGGTCGGTAAAGCCTCTGTATTTCTATAAAGACGGTTCTTTGAAATCAGTTGCGCTGCAGTCACAAACCATGCTTGAAACTTCGGTCGGCTCTATACCTGCTGAACTGGTTACTTTTCATAAAAACGGAAGCCTCAAAAGAATATTTTCGCTGGATGGCAAACTCAGTGGTTTCTGGTCGTGGAAAAACGAATTTGCGCTTGCTTCTGACATCACTTTTAATTCACCGGTTGGAACGCTGACCGCAAAGCTGATCGGCTTGCAGTTTTACGAAAGCGGCGCGCTGAAAAGTATAACGCTATGGCCTGGACAGACCCTTTCGGTAACAACTCCGATGGGTGAGATAATTGTACGTAAAGGTCTTGCTTTTTACGAATCGGGAGCGATCCGTTCTTTCGAACCCCAGAAAAAAATAGATATTGAAACACCTATTGGAATAATAACGTCGTGGGATAACGAACCGAACGGCATACACGGCGACATCAACTCAGTCCAGCTTTCCGAAGACGGCACAATTGAGGCGCTCTGTACGGTGGATCATGCGGTGCATGTATCGGTTAAGGAACAATCCGCTGAACTTTTTCATCCTGGAGTAAAAAACAACGTCTGTGGTGATGAGCGTAAGGTAAGCATACCCATGAAAGTCCGTTTTGAAAAAAAGCGGGTAATTTTTCACGATAACCCGAAATTTGCCTTTGACCTTGAACATACAAGGTTTGAAATCAGAAAAATGAATACCACGACAAAAGAGCCGGCTTTTTCCTGTTCGTGAAGCAGTAAAAAAAGCTTTGGAAATTGCTTACCTTCAACTTAAAGGGACCCTTGGAGCTCGGTAATGTTACAAGGGGCCTAACGCGTTTCTGAAGAAACATCCTGGTATTGCAATGAGGTTTACGAGAATACATTCGGGTCCGGTACTTGACTTTTTTACTCCGGACTATACAACACCGCTTGAGCTGCCTTTTGCGGGCGCGGCAATCGCTGCGGGGTTTCCATCGCCTGCTGAAGAGTATGTGGAAATTTCCCTTGACTTGAATAAAGAGCTTATCAAGCACCCTGCAGCTACGTTTTATGCAAGGGTGAAAGGCAATTCGATGGTTGACGCCGGTATTGAAGACGGCGACCTGCTTATTATCGACAAGGCACTTGAACCCAAAGACGGGGATGTTGCGGTGTGCTTTCTTGACGGGGAGTTTACCCTGAAACGTCTCTGTGTGAAGGATGACGGAGTGTACCTTATGCCTGCCAATGCTGAATTCAAGCCGATCAGGATATCAGAAGAGAACGACTTTCTGGTATGGGGAATCTTAAGTTATATTGTCCACAAGCCGAGATAACCCCGGCTGGAGACCATCCGCCATGTTTGCCCTTGTTGACTGCAATAATTTTTACGCCTCCTGTGAGCGTGCTTTCAATCCAGCGTTGCGGAAGCATCCCGTTATTGTGCTTTCGAACAATGACGGATGTATCATTGCCCGCTCGGAAGAAGCAAAGGCGCTTGGCATCCAGATGGGATCGCCGGAATTTAAGTGCCGTCGACTGCTGCAAAAGCATAATGTTACTGTTTTTTCGTCGAATTATGCCCTGTACGGCGATATGTCTTCGCGGGTAATGACGACTCTCGCCGCGCTTGCTCCTGATATTGAAATCTATTCCATAGATGAGGCTTTTCTAGACATGTCCGGCTTTACGCGGTTCGACCTGAATGACTATGCCTTGATGATGCGCAAAACTGTGCGCATGCATACCGGCATTCCGGTCAGCGTCGGGATTGCTCCTACAAAAACGCTGGCAAAGATTGCCAATCGTATCGCCAAAAAGAATCTGGATTATCACGGTGTATGCGTGCTGAAGACATCCGAGGAGATCAAGAACGCACTTTTACAGACCAAGGTTGAGGATATCTGGGGAATCGGGCGACAGTGGAGCAAGCTACTTCAGGCAAAAGGAATAATGACTGCAGCTGATTTTGCTGATGCACCATCCTCATGGGTTCGCAAGTACCTGCATATTGTCGGTGCCAGAATTCAGGCTGAGCTGAACGGCAAGTCATGCCTGCAGATGGAGCTGGTCAGACCGGCGAAACAAACTATCTGTACCTCCCGGTCATTTGGCCGCAACGTTACCACCGAGGAGGAACTGCAACAGGCTGTGGCAACATTTGCGAGCAAATGCGCTGTAAAGCTGCGCAGGGAAAACTCGCTTGCTTCGATGCTTACGGTGTTTATTGCTACAAGCCCGTTCGATGATTCGGGCCACCGGTACTGGGGAACACGAACAGCTTCCCTGCCCTCTGCTACGCAGGATTCCATAACCATTCTGAAGGCGGCACAGACGATGCTTGCGGGTATATTTCGTGACGGTAATACGTATAAAAAGGCCGGTGTGATTGTCAGCGGGATTGTGCCGAAAGAGTCGCGCAATACAACGCTTTCACTTTTTCCTGAGGAAGAATCTGTACTGCATGAGCGGGAGGACAAGCTTATGGTGGTGATGGACAGCATCAACCAGCGTTATGGCAGGGGTGCTGTCCGGATGGCTTCTGAAAACTCCGAATGCTGGAAGCCTCATCAGGAAAGGCTTTCGCCCCGCTATACAACCAAGTGGTGCGATATTCTTGAAGTCAGATTATAAGAAGACCTTGAAAGCGGTTGAAACAATGGTGCTGATCAGATCGGTGCGAAAACTATCGAGCACTACCTTTGCGAGACCTGCATGCTTGAGTGCAAGAAGTTCAGCCAGGTCTTTTTTTCCTTTAACAAGCCACTCAAAATCGTCGCGGGTTAAATCGCCACTGGCAAGCAGCTTTGTCCAGCGCTCGAGGTCTAACTTGTATTTGTGCACAAATGCATTCCCATCCTGAAGAGCTTCCGTCTTATAGGTATTCCAGGTATTTTCGGCGAATTCAAGAAGGTCTCTCTCCAGTATTTTTAAGAACTCGTCAAAGGTTCCCATACCCATCTCCTTTGTTATTTATGAGCTGTATCAGCTTTCTTTTTTCCGCTTTCAAGCCCTATCACAGAGTCAAAAGCTTCAGATACTTCACCTTTAGCCTCCTGAATATATGTATAGCCGAGTGTGGACTTTTCTTCCCACCGCTTTAGAAACCCGCCTAAAGAATGACGGGACGGGTCTTTGATGATGGCCCACTGATTTGCTGTTTCTTCATTTTGCGGGAGGCCTTTTACATACTCGTATGCCTTTTCCATGTTGAGCTTCAAAGCATCTACCGATTGTTTCTGTGTTGCATAGGGCGTGATTGCTTTGTCCATTAAAGCAAGTGCTTCAACTTTCAATGAGGTTGCCTGCTCATACGCTTTCTGGTTAAAAGGGGAAATTGTTGTGCAGCTGGCTAAAAATGCAAGCGCAACGAGCCACATACTCTGCTTTTGCCATAACCTGATGTGCATGATGCATTTCTTCAACAGTTATAGAAACGCTACCTGTAAGGTGTAAAGACACCATATCCAAGGACAGCAACTGCGCCTAAGAAGAATAATGCTGAAAGCAATAACAACAATCAGCCATGTTCTTCTGTCATGTCTTAATT
>SZXZ01000130.1 GCA_005843835.1 Chlorobium sp. | reverse complement strand
GTTTACTACTGGCTGAATAATTACTATATCTGGCTCTGTGATCAACATGCGTATAATGATTGCGGGGAACAAACATATGTTGGTTTGGCTCATTGGACGGCATTCGTGGTGGTCAGGGACTTGAAATCATTTTATTAGATGAAAACTAAATAATTACAAAATAAGCATGGGTAAAAGAGTAGTTATTACGGGTAGTACGCGGGGTTTAGGGTTCGGTCTTGCGCGCCGGTTTCTTGAGCGGGGTTGCAGAGTTGTGGTTAACGGGAGCTCTTCAGACAGTACTTTAAAGGCTATGGAGAAACTGGGGCAATATAGTGCGAATGCTGCTGGTGTTGCTGCTGATATTCGTAATCCTCATGATATTCGCAAGTTGTATGATGCTGCTGTCGGGCGGTTTGGGGGGGTTGATATATGGATAAATAATGCCGGGATTTCACATGAGATGCGTAGTGCCTGGGAACTTGATAGTGGTGTGATTGACAGTGTGCTTGATGTTAATATTCGGGGGGTTTTGTATGGCACTATCATTCCTTTTGAAGGTATGATTAAGACGGGTGGCGGGAAGATTTTTACTATGGAGGGACTTGGGAGTGATGGGTTTATGCTTGACGGTATGAGTGTTTATGGAACCACTAAAAGTGCTGTCTCTTATTTTACCCGTTCTTTTGCTCATGAGGTACGTGGTATGGATGTTCAGATAGGGACTCTGAGTCCTGGAATGGTTGTAACTGATATGCTTAGGAGTACGGTCAGTGACGGTTCTCCGGAAAGCTTAAAAAAACGGAAGTTTTTTAATGTGATGGCTGATGATGTTGAGATAGTTTCTGAATTTCTTTGTGGGAAGATTCTTGCATCGACTTCTCAATCGCCAAGAATCAAGTGGTTGACGAGACATAGAATGATAGGCAAGATTTTGCTTGCTCCTTTTAGGAAAAGGGACTTTTTTTCATAGTGGAAGTCCGTATTCTTCCAGAATGATCGGGACGTGACTGGGTACCAGTTTATGAAGCAGGTCAGGGGTTCGGAATTTTACATAGTAGTAATGTCTTATAAGATGAAAGTCTACTGAGTAATGTGCGAATCCTATTCCTTTTGGACCGATGATATTGAACAGTTGAGCGAGTATGTTGCCTGTGAGAATGGAGATTTTGCGTTTGGATGAATATTGCTTGTTCTGTTGCTGCATGCTTTTTATGATGCGTTTTGATGTGTTTTTGACAAATGAATGGCAATCCCAATTGCCTGTTTCCGGGAAACGATCCAGGTCTTGGTTAATGAGTTCAAGAAGTTTTTTTCCTGTTTCGGTTCGGACCAGTAACCATTGCCGGGTTTTGCCGGGTAGAAGTTCAGCTCCGATATAACCAACGGTTATATCAGCAAGGCTGTTGAGGTAGTCGAAGCAGCTCATACACGCCGGCGGGAATATACCAGGATTTGAAAGCTCTTCTGGCAAACTGAAAAAGGGTATTTTTTCAGTTTGCCCACTGCTATGGCGGATGTGAATCCTGAAATCCTGCATGAACTCCATATGGCGGGCTGTATTGGGCGACTTTGACATTCTTTCGAGAATCCACGGCCATTTTGAGCGTGCTACGTTGTCAACACAGGGTATCCCTATGGTTAAAATCTCCATATCCCTGAGGTATGTAAACCTTTTCTGGAAGTCTCTGAGTGTGTGGATGTGACATGCTGCACCAATGACAAGAATTTTTTTCAGATTTTGACGATAGGCGGATTGGAGTGATTGCAGTACCGGGGAAAGAACAGGTTTGTTGCCGCTGGTTGCATGGATTTGTTCGAGATTTTGTGCAAAAACAGGAATTGAAAAAAAATGATTGTCTGGGGAACGGTGCAATGATATCACTCCTTCTACAAGCTGTTCTTCAAAAGCTCGTATAGCCATTCGGGTAATGATGCCGCCCCATTGTGCATGGGGAATAGGGTTTTTCAGTTGGGCTGTAAATCGGTCGGTCGTAATACCGAATCGGAGTTCAATGGGGTCATGAATGCATCTTTCTCGTCCGAAGAGATGTTTTTCGCTTTCGCCAAGCCAACCGGTTTTAAAAACACAGCTTGTCTGGCTTTCATCAATGGGCCACTCTTGAATTGTACAGAGTCCGCAGGAGCTGCAGAGTTCTATTTTTGTACTTGGGCTTTTAGACATGAGGAGAAAGGGATATTGATTTTTTCTGGTTAGTACGTTCTGTAGAATCAGCATTCCTTTTATGATTTGCAAATCAAGAGTTATGCACAGGGTTTTATACAAGTATTATGCTGAAACTTTATATAAAATGTCAACGCCCAGGATCGGTGGGAAAATTAAAAACCCCGGTAATTGCCGGGGTTATTTAATTTTTCATCAATGTTTTCAGATAAGATGAATAGAGCCTGATCCGTTTTTAGATATTGTTGGAATATATGCCTTGGTCAGAAGAGTTATCGCTCAGTAATGATGCCTTACTGAAGTCTGCTGCTGCTCCATCGATATTGCCTATAGCGGATTTTGCAATTCCTCTGCTGGTGTATGCAATTGCATCTTTGGGCGTCGGGTCTAGTTCTATGGCTTTTTTGAAATCAGCATTGGCTGCTTCGCTTTCGCCAATAGCTTGTTCTGCCAGCGCTCGATTGCAGTAAACTTTTGCAAGGTCAGATTTAGCTTTGTTTTGACTGTGTTCGATCACATTGGTAAAGTGTGCGATAGCTGTTTTGTTAAGTTCTGATTGAAACTTTGCATCACCGCTGTTAAAGGAGTTGCCGGAATTTGCATAAGCAGCATTGCTCGCAAGCATTAGTGTCGTGACCGCTATTATTTTTGATAAGATTGTTTTTTTCATGATGTACCTCGCTTGTTATGGTGATTAATGATTACAGTAACCGTTGAAGGGACATTTCAGGAAATCCTTTTCAATAGTCACATTGTAATGGTAATCAACATTGCCTTAAAGGGACTTTAAAAGACCCTTAAATTTTCATAAAAAATACTTCATCAAAGAAAAGATTTACAGATTGCCTCTTGTCTGCAGCTTTAAGATATACATATTTTGATACTGGTTATGGAGCTATCACGAATTGCAAGGTATGCTTGTGTTGAAGAACTGTGCTCCGTGAAAGGGTTGTCGCATAGGGTGGCTTTATCTTATAAAGCTAATCGTTTGTTGTGACATCAGTTTTCAGAATCTCCTGTATGGTTTTCAATAACTTTTTTAATGAAAAGGGTTTTTGGATAAAGAATGAGCCTTGTTCAAAAACTCCATGCTGGGCAATAATATCCGTGGTGTATGCGGACATGAAGAGAATTTTAAGGTTTTTACATATTGTTTTAAGCTTTATCGAAAGGTCGCTGCCGTTCATTTCAGGCATGACGACATCAGTTAGAAGCAGATTGATTCTGCCTTTGAAATTCGTTGCAATCTGTATCGCTCTGGTGGGGGAACTGGCTTGGAGTATTGTGTATCCGTGCATTTCAAGCATGCTCTTGCACATTGTAAGAATATCCTGCTCATCGTCAACAAGCAATATTGTTGCTTTGGTTGAGCCAACCTCTGTCTCTTGTTGTGATTCTTGATTTGTCTGGCTCGTTTGTTCAGTATGTTGAGGGAGATAGATCGTAAATCGGGTTTCTTTGCCGGGAAGGCTCTGAAAGTCGATGAATCCATTATTTTGTTTGACAATACCATAGACAGTGGAAAGGCCCATCCCGGTACCTTTACCTACTTCCTTCGTGGTAAAAAAAGGTTCGAAAATATGTGGAAAAATATTTTGGCTAATACCACTTCCAGTGTCGGTTACTGAAAGTGTTACATAGTTGCCGGGGAGAGCGCAGGGATGTGCGGCTTCGCAATCTGATTTACCGACATGTATTAATCCTGTCTGGATAGTAATAGTGCCTATGCCGAATATAGCATCGCGAGCATTGACACAGAGATTCACGAGTATCTGGTCGATTTGTGAGAGATCTATTTTTATCAGGGTATTGTTTGTATCAGGTATCCAGAGAAGTGTGATACTTTCTCCGATCAATCGTCTCAGCATGGGTAGAATGTTGTCTACTATGGTGTTGAGCTGAAGTATGACCGGCATAATGGTTTGTTTTCGGGCAAAAGCAAGAAGTTGACGGGTGAGATCGGCTGAGCGGATTCCTGCTTTATAAATTGCTTCCATATCGGCTATCAGGGATCGGTCTCCGCTGGATTGGTTGAGTGCAAGCTCTGCATGGCCGAGAATAACAGTCAGCATATTGTTGAAATCGTGGGCAATGCCTCCGGCAAGTTGACCGACTAACTCCATTTTTTGGGCGTGTTGCAGACTTTCCTGCATCTTTTGTTCTGATTGCTCTGCTCGCTTTTTGACTACAATATCCCAGGCGAGGTTGGCTACTGAACTTACCAAACGGATGTCTTCATCGTCATATGGAATTGATTTGTTTCCTACTCCAATAATTGCTTTGATTGTGCCTCCTTCAATAATCGGGATTACAAGTTCCCGTTTAATTTCGGGATGACCTTCGGGTATGCCTCGCCGATTCATGAGGGTTGCGGTGTCGTTGTGTATGACTGGTTGCCCTGTTTGTAATAAGTCACTCCATATAGCTGATTCGTCCAGGGATGGATGGCCACCTTGATGCTGATGCATCTTACATACATTGTTTGTTGTGTTGGTTGACCATATCTGCAGGGAAGGTGCGCCTCGGTCATCCCTGATGAAATGACAGAAACTGATTGAACTTTCTGTAATGTGCTCAATGTTGTCGAGTGTTGCCCTTAAAACCTCTTCTACAGAATTACTTTC
>SZXZ01000050.1 GCA_005843835.1 Chlorobium sp. | reverse complement strand
CCGCTTTGGCAGTTTTATTGCTCAGAACGACCTCCCGGCATTTAATGCAATGATAGACAAGCTCTACAAAACAAGATCACTGGTATACAGTGAAATTACCTTAAGGAATAATTGCTATCACTGTGATGCCATCATCAGCCTCAATCGCGATGAGTGTCACCTCACACTCACCGATATCAGCGAGACCCGGCATGCTATAGACGAGCTAAAAAAAACAGAAGCACACTACAAGTGTCTGTTTGACGCCTCGCAGGAAGGGATTTTAATACTCGACTATAATAGCGGCAAAATCGTTGATGCCAATCCCTTCATAACGCAGCTTTTGGGCTTTACCCTTGATGAAATTTTAGGTAAAAAGCTTTGGGAAATCGGGGTTGTTCTGGATAAACAGCTGGCACTAAAGGCATATCTCGAACTGCAAACGAAAAATTATATCTGTTATTCCGATTTACCATTGCAGCACAAGTCAGGAAAAATCATAGAGGTTGAGTTTCATAGCTACGTCTATAATGTCGACGATGAAAAAATGGTCCAATGCAATGTTCGTGATATCACTCTCCATAAACAGCTGTGGGAAATGGAAAAAGAGCAGAAGCTGATCATCGAACAACTTGCCATGCACGACCCCTTGACCGGCCTGCCAAACCGTCGTCTACTCTCCGAGCGTATATTGCTCACCATTGCCCAGTGTCGACGGAACAAAACCATGGCAGCCTTGATGATCTTTGATCTCGATAACTTCAAAATAGTCAACGACACCCTCGGTCATGCAATCGGTGACATCCTGCTACAGCAGGTGGCAAAACGTTCGGTCGAAACCCTGCAACGAAAAGGAGACTCAATTACGCGCCTCGGCGGTGATGAATTTGTTGTCCTGCTTCCGCAAATAGACACAACATCAAATGCTGTTGCCATAGCCGAAAAAATCCGAAACAAAATAAAAGAACCATACACCATAGACGGTCATGCCATCGATATTTCATGCAGTATCGGCATTGCCGTTTTCCCGGATCACGGCGATAACGAAATGACGATCATGAAACATGCGGACCTCGCCATGTACAGTGCAAAAAATCAAGGGAGGGACAAAGTAATAGTATTTGAAACCCGTGAGTCCTCTGATATGCAATAAGCGAGGTAAGCTTAGGAGGTCGTTAAGCTTTAATAATTATTTGTTGTATAATATATATTATGTAAAGTAAATAACTGCTTAATTCAGCAAAAAACACAACCAAGCCAACTGTATCCCTCCGTAACATCCCGGTTATTCAAAAGTTCCACACCTTACCGTTTCATATCCCGATAAAAGTTCTCGTGCGAGCCTACGGCTTCCAGATATACCAAACGTATAGCTGCGTCGATTGTGTATCCTAAAAGATACAACTGACCGCCACTGTGAAACTTGTAGACATACAAAGTGGCTAGGTCACCCTTTTTTTTATCACCGATTTCAGGGTTTTGTCTTACCTTATCAACAGCATCATCAACATCTGCAACAGTATTGTCATGAAGTTTTTTGTATTGTCGTGCAAATCTTCGTGTCTGATTGACTGACCATGTCATCTCTTACCACTCCTGGGAACAAACGGAATAGAATTTTCGCGCGGTTCTGCCAGTGAAGCAAGTGATGCCATTATAAACTCCACCGGAAGGTCAGGATTATCAATGGATGTTCTTCCAACCTGTGCCCAAAATTCTATCTGTCCAGAAATGGTACGATGCTCAGCAAAAGCGTCCTGTTTTGCCAGTTCATAAAGATTATGATTAATCCGTATTGAAGCACTTTGTGTCATAGTTATTCTCATTATCATTATTACCACATTTGTGGTAATTTATGCAAACAAAATCTCACATCCCAAGAAAAGCCTTCTTGACATCCTGATTATTCAAAAGTTCTTCACCTGTCCCGGTCAGCACAATGCTGCCGGTTTCAATAACATAGCCTCTATTGCTGATTTTCAGTGACTGATACACATTCTGTTCAACCAAAAGCACAGAAACACCACTATTATTTATAGTTTCAATCGCACTGAACACAACCTCAGTAAAAAGCGGCGACAATCCAAGACTCGGTTCATCAAGCAGCAAAAGTTTCGGATTTCCCATTAAACCTCTCCCGATAGCAAGCATCTGCTGTTCACCGCCCGACATTGTCCCCCCAAGCTGGTTTCGCCTGTCAGCCAGTTTTGGAAACAAGGTAAAAACCCGCTCCATGTTCACTTTACGATCTTTTTGATAAAGAAAACCACCCATAATCAGGTTTTCAACCACACTCATTTCAGGAAATATTTTCCGGCCTTCAGGAACATGCACAATACCTCGCTGAACGATGGTATGCGCCGGAAGCGAATGAAGCGATTCATTATTATAAGTGATTTTACCAGTGTACTTTATGAGGCCAGAAATTGCTTTAAGCATAGTCGATTTACCGGCACCGTTGCTTCCTACAACAGCAACAATCTCCTTTTCAGCAAGAGTGATAGTGATATTCCTCAGAACAGGCATTTCGCCGTATCCAGCGTTGAGATTCTGTATGTTAAGCATTATGACCACCTCCAAGGTAAGCGGCAATCACTTCAGGATTTCCAGTAATCTCTTCCGGTGTACCCTCCGCAAGTTTTTCGCCCGAATTCAAAACAACAATCCAGTCACAGATAGCAGTAACAGCCTTCATGTCATGTTCAATAAAAACAATGGTAGCGCCTTTATCCCGAACCTCACGGATAATGCCAAGAATGGTCTCTGTTTCAGTAAGGTTCAATCCCCCGCAGATTTCATCCAACAGAAGCATTTTAGGATGGGTAGCCAATACCCTGGCAAGTTCAAGCTTTTTTTTGAGACCGATAGAGAGTGAACCAGCATTTTTTTTGGCATAATCAATCAGGCCAACCGATTCCAGTTGTTCAATGGCGATTTTTTCAGCCTCCCGTGTCACATGAGTAATCGAAAACGCCCCGATCATCACATTTTCAAGCACCGTCAGACTTCCGAGAGGCTTCACCCTCTGCCAGGTCCGAGCCATGCCCAGATGGCACACCTCATCCGGACGCAGCTTGTTAATTGTTTTATTATCAAAAATTATATCTCCTGACGTCACAGGATAAAACCCCGAAATGCAGTTGAACAACGTAGTTTTGCCCGCTCCATTAGGACCGATCAGTCCAAAAATCTGCTTTTCATCCACAGAAAAACTGATGTCCGAAACAGCAACATTGCCCCCGAAATGCTTGCTGACATGATTGATATAAAGAAGATGCTGTATCATTTTTTCCTCCCCAAAAGCCCAAGAATACCTTTAGGAAGATAAAGAATGCAAAGTACCGTTATGATACCGTAAACAAGAACATGGGCATGAGCCAGATTCTCTTTCAAAAACACTCCGAGACCCGAAGTTTCCGAAACCATACCCTGTTTAACCAGAGCGTCCCCTATCACATTCGAACGCAGCATTTCAGCCAGTGGCACCAGCAGTACCGCCCCCAGAACCGGCCCCCAAACTGTTCCGACTCCGCCGATAATTGCCGTCAGAATAATTTCGATCGACAGTCGAAGGTCAAGAACCGCAGAAGTATCAATAAAACGGATATAAACAGCATAAAGGCTTCCAAGAACTGAAGTCAATGCGGCAGAAATAAGTAATGCCTTGTTTTTATAAAAAGCAAGATTAATACCCAGAGAAGCAGCAGCATCCTGATCCTCACGAATAGCCTGCAGATAATATCCGGTTTTCGAAGTCCGCAAAGAGAGCGCTATACCAAGCGTAACAACAAGCACCAGCAGCATTCCATAATAGAACGGAGTTTTGCTGTTCAAGTCAACGCCCCACAAAGAAACATCAGTCAGCAGAATCCCCTGTGCTCCCCCGGTAAAATCAAAATTCAGCGCCGAAAGCCGCACAATTTCAGCAACAGCAATCGAAGCAAGACCAAAGTAATGACCTCGTAGCCTGAACACAATACTGCCTGTAACAAGGGCAATAATGCAGGCAACAACAATACCCGCGACCATACTGAGGATCGGATTCAAATTGAATTTAGAAATAAGGATCATGGTCGTATAGGCCCCCGCTCCAAAATAGGCAGCATGTCCAAAACTGTACTGACCGGCATAACCACCCAGAATATTCCAAGCCGAAGCAAGCGCTGCCATCATCAAAACAGAAATCAATACACCGGTAAAATAAGGACTCTCCCCTATCACCAGCGGCAGGACGGCAGCTATACCGGCGATAACAGCAATAATGGCAATCTGTTTCATTTACTGCTCCCCTTTTTTACCAAACAGTCCTTGAGGACGAAACAGTAAAACCCCAAGAAAAATAATAAACACCACAACATCCTTCCAGTCACTCGAGAGGTACGTTGAAGACATCGATTCAACCACACCAATAATAACCCCTCCGACTCCGGCACCAACAACCGAGCCAAGCCCACCAAGAACACAAATAGTAAACGCTTTCAGAAGAAAAGTATGCCCCGCCATCGGATGGATATAATACGTCGGAGCTATAAGAGCCCCTGCAGTTGCAGCCAGAGCAGTTCCCAGACCGAATGCAATAGCGCTCATTTTCGAAACATTAATACCCATCAATTGCGCAGCCTCCCTGTTTTGGCTTGTCGCCCACAACGCGAGACCTGTAGTAGTTTTCGACAGAAACAGAAAAAGGATTCCGGTAATCAGGCAGGTAATCACAAACGACAATAACAAAGGCACCGATAACGATATACCCCCAAAAATAGTAACAGCGCTGCTCGAATAGGAAGTAGTCAAAATCTTCGGATCACTGGTAAATGCCAGAAGAGCGGTATTGCTCATAATCAGGCCAAGCCCTATGGTCAAAAGAATCTGGTTCTGATGCGGATGATGTATAATCCGGTGAATAAATACTTTTTCAATTAAAAACCCGAAAAGAAAGGCTGTAGGAATAATCAGCAAAAGCGAAAGATAAGGGTCAATATGAAGCAGGGTAAAGGCAAAATAAGCCATATACATACCCAGCATCATTAAATCACCATGAGCAAAGTTGCTGATATTCATCACACCAAAAACAACAGACATCCCTATACCGGCAAGAGCATAGACGCCGCCGGTCAGTAGTCCCGAAAGTAAGGATTGAAAAAAAAACGTCATGATCACCCCTTTAAAATGAACTGCCTGCAAAAATTTCCCGCCGGACACCATGTATAAAGCGCCCCCATAAGCATTATGGAGACGCTTTATTATGCGGAAATTTTATCGAGTAAAAGGATAGACGAGCTTCTTCTTGCTGAATTGAGCAGGAAAAACAGTTTCATACTTACCGCTTATTATCTGCTGCACCAGCATCGGGTGGTTATTCTGGTTGGTAAATCCATCATAATCAGCAAATTTTACAGGACCCAGAATGCCATTCCAGCTTCCCGCTTTAAGTCCAGCACGAAGTTTTGCGGAAGTATTGTTTTTAGAGGCGGTTTCAACCATAATTCTCACAGCCTCATACGAGCATGCTGCATGATACGATGGCTCTTTTGAATATTTAAGTTTATAGCGTCGCGCAAAGTCAGCCGCACCACTCCAGTTGACATCATCAGTCCATTGAGTGGCAGAAACCACCAGGTTTGAAATTTCAGTCTGCTGTGCAAACTGGGCCGTCGTATAACCGGCACCCGCACCAAGAAAAGCCTTAGGAGTCAACCCGATTTCCTTAGCCTGACGCATTAAAAGGATGGCATCAGCATCATACGAAACAAGAAAAACAAGATCAGGATTTGCAGCTTTTACCTTCGACAGAGACGGCCGGTAGTCAGGTTGTCCCTGTTGATACTTTTCATTGGCGACCTCCTTCAACCCCATTTTCAGAGCATTTTCCTGAGCTGTTTTTACAGTTGATACACCAAAATCAGTTGCAGCATAGACATAGGCAATAGTTTTAGGTTTATACGCAGCAACAGCCTTCATCAAAACACTTGAATAAATATTGGCAGGTGCATTCAGGCGAAAAACGTTTTTATATCCCTTCATAGTGATATCCTCTTTGGCAGCAGCAGGTACAAGAAGCGGCACCTGATACTGATCCGCCCGCGACGCAACCACATTTGCCGACCCCGATGTATAGGGACCGACAACACCAATAACAGCATCACGGGTTACAAGCTTTTCATAAGCAGCGAGAGCATTTTTAGGGTCTCCCCCGTCATCTTCCTTAATAAGATCAACCTGAATCCCCTTTGCCTTCAAATCCTCAACGGCCATTGCGGCACCATTAGTAAGGTTTTCCCCAATCTGTGCTTCTTTACCGGTGATTGAGTTAATAAAACCGATTTTGACCGGCGCAGCATTCGTCAACAAGGGAAGCGCTATGAGGGCTGCTGTAGCAATTGACACAAGCATTTTTTTCATCTGCAAAAGCTCCTGTAGTTTGAGTTATTGAGCAAAAAACCGAAAGTGCTGGTGTAGAGGTGTCTCCATATATAAGACAGATTTAAAGCACTAATTTACAACAAAAATAAGCTAAATCGAGATATACTGCACACCTCCCGGCACTCAGAACTCAGCACTCTTCCCCCTTCAGTACTCCGCACTTTCTTTAAACACGCTAATCTGGTTTCGTCCATTATTCTTCGACACATACATGGCTTTATCGGCATTTTTTATCAGAGCAATTTCCTCATCCCCATGCTCGGGGAATATCGCAATACCAATACTGCATGAAATGTTTAAGTGATGCCCTTGAATCTCAAAAGGCTGAACTAATGCATATCGTATCTTTTCAGCAATGGCCTCAGCCTGCGAAATCTCTTCAATCTGCGGAAGCAGCACAACAAATTCATCGCCCCCCAGTCGCGCAAGAGTATCACTGCCTCTCTGCAGAATATCGAGAGCACGGTTCGCTACTTCAATAAGCAGCAAATCCCCGACCTCATGACCGAAGGCATCGTTTACAGGTTTAAATTTATCCAGGTCAAGCAGCATGACGGCTGCCATGGTGCTGTTCCTTCGGCAGAGCGAAATGGTCATGTTTATTTGCTCTGAAAGAAGACGGCGATTTGGAAGTCCGGTCAAAGAGTCATGCATTGCAAGATTTTCAATAGCATACTTCTGTGCCTCAAGAATTTTCCGGTCTTCTTCACCAATCTTTTTAGCAACAATATCCCAGGCTATATCCGCCACAAGAGTTACCCATTTCACATCAAGTTCATCATACAGGGATTTCTTGTTGCCGACACCGAGAATCGCTACAACCTTGTTGCCGCGCAATACCGGAACAACAACTTCACGTATAACCTCCGCATGCCCCTCAGGCATTCCTTTCCGATTCTGGATAGTGGCATAATCATTATGGATCAAGGCTTTACCCGCTCGGGCCGCATCAGCCCATACTCCAGCACTGTCAAGAGCATAGTGAGTGCCTTCTCCCACCGCCTTGCACATATTCTTTTCAGTGTTGGTTGACCAGGCCTGCAGCGATAAATTCTTCTGATCTTTATCAACGAAATGAAAAAAGCCAATGGAGCTTTCGGTCAACCGTTCAGCTTCATCAAGAGTCAATTGAAGCAGTTCTTCAATCGAATGACTTTCAACCATTTCAAGCAGTTTAATGTGCAGTTCGTTGGTTATTTCGTAGTGCGTTCTTTCCGATATATCATGAATAATGGTATAAAGAGCCGGTTTCCCACTGGTCACAATTGTCCGGCTATAGGCTTCTACATCACGGATCGATCCGTCCGCCCTGCGGTGGCGGAATATAAAGTAGTTTTTTTCTCCCGTTTCGGTTTGCTTTATGGCATCGGTAATCTTATCAGGAGGCAGGGTATTGATATCAAAAATACGCATCTGTTGCATTTCCTTAAGCGACCAACCATAAAACGTCGTTGCGGCCGAATTGGCTTCAAGAATAAAGCCTGTAACGGGATCAATAACAATCATTATGGCTGAATGCTTTTCAAACATCTCCTTGAAATGCATTTCGCTTTGCAGGAGAGATTCTGCTGTTTTCTTTTGCAGCTCAACCAAGCCCAGAGAGTCTAGTGAAAACGAAATATCCCCCCCGATTTCTTTCAGTAAAGTAATCTCTGGGTCGATAAAAAAATCATTTTCATAAGCATACAGCGTCAGCAAACCAGAGATCACACCGTTTTCTCGAAAAGGTACAGAGGCGGCTGATTGAAAACCGCCTTCAATTGCGACATCCCGCCAGTGTTTCATAGCCGGGTCTGTCTGAATATTTTTGGAGGAGGTCACGTTTCCGGTTGTTAATGCAGCACCGATGATATCATTGTTGTAAGGAGGAGCATTTATATTGATAATAGGTAAGGGTATGGTGTTTTGTACCGCACGGTTCACAAATGTCGGAGTAACAATCCCGGTTTCAAGGTCCAGCTTTCCGATCCATGCCATTCCGAATTTGCCGGACTTCACAGCAATGCTGCAGATATTTTGGAACAGGCTTTTTTTATCTCGAACACGTACCAGAGTTTCATTAATCTGGGCAAGTGTCGCGTACATTCTGGATAGATTGACAATTCTTTGTTCATTTTTCATGCGCTCAGTGACATCGTGCGACACCTTTGCAAAGCCCGTTAAAAGGTGTTTATCATCATAAATTGCAGTAATCACAACATCTGCCCAGAATTGCGTGCCATTCTTGCGTACCCGCCAACCTTCATCTTTTACCTTTCCGTTTTCAGCGGCAGTCTTTAGTAAAAGAGCGGGCTTCCCTGACCGAGTATCAGGCTCAGTAAAAAGCCGGGAAAAATGTTCCCCTATAATTTCTTTATCCTTGTAACCATTCAAAACTTCAGCACCTATGTTCCAGCTTAAAATTGTACCCTTAGGGCCAAGCATTATGATGGCATAGTCATTAACGCTTTCAACCATCAGCCGAAACGCTTCTTCGCTTTTGCGCAACTCTTCCACGCGCGTGTCAATACGCACATTCAGTTCATTATTGAGCTGAAGCAATTCATCCTCAGCACGTTTCCGTAAATTGACTTCTCGGTTGACGACAAAAATTGTAAATAACAGGAGTGAAAAGCCCGAACCTAGACCCAGGAACATTGCAAACATCGTCTCCTGTGTACTTGTAGATGAATCGTTGGAACGTTGCAGGAGAAGCATACTCTCGTAGTTATGCATCTCTGTTAAATATTGACGGACTTCAATCATCACCTTCCTGCCGATATCGGTTTCAATCAACTCCTTCGCAGCTTTAAACCCGAGATTTCTTCTTGTCTCAACAACATTTTTCATAAAGTCAAGCTTTTTATAAACGAGAGGCTCAAGCTTGTTAAGCAGTTGTAGCTGATGAGGATCGTTAGAGGTCAAACGACGCAGTTCCTGAACATGCGGAATGATGCCGTCTTTTGAAGACAAAGCATCATAATAAGGCTTAAGAAATACCTCATTACCGGTAATGACGAAGCCGCGCGGGCCTGTTTCAGCGTCATTCACCAGTGAAGCCGTTTCATCAAGTTTGTGTTCAATGGTAAGCGATTGCTCAACCAGAAGTGTGGTTTTAATAATGCCCTGTAGATTCAGATCAATATTGACACTGACGCCAAAAATAATTACAACGGCCAAAAGAAATGTAATCTTGGGAGTGTGGTGTAACTGAATCTTTTTCATAAAAAATGTTGCTTGCAATCTTCAGACTGAAACTCATTTTTCCATGTGTGTTTTTTGTTCACCATAGTTTCGCAGTAACCCCCTACCACTTCAATTGGTTCATGGTTTCAGGCGCATCAATGCGGTTTTGGCTTCCGGGTGTCCCTGTTCGGCAGCTGATTTGTACCATTGCAGGGCATCAGTTTTGTTTGCTGTCACTCCTTCTCCATTTTCAGTCATCGCAGCTAAATAATACTGGGCGTTCGGGTTACCTTGCATTGCTGAATATCGGTACCATCTCAGGGCTTCCGGACTGTTTTTCTTAACCCCCAGACCATTGGCTAGCATCCAGCCAAGATGGCACTGGGCATGTGCATTTCCCTGATGAGCTGCACGGAAATACCATGAAACTGCCGCAGCATTGTCCTTTTTGACACCCTCGCCATTGTAACACATCCAACCAAGGTTGTACTCAGCGACAGCGAGGCTCTGCAAGGCTGCATACCGGTACCATTTCACCGCTTCAACGCTGTTTTTACTGACTCCCAAGCCTCGGTACAGCATGGCACCGTAGTTGAACTGACTGATTGCGAGGCCACTTTGAGCTGAAAGCCGGTACCATTTTGCTGCTTCCGTATAGTTTTGTTGGACGCCCTCACCTTTATAACAGGCGTTGGCAAGGTTAAGCTGAGCTTGGGAAAGCCCCTTTTCAGCAGCTATTCGATACTGTTTTACCGCTTCTGCATAATTTTGTGCAGTTCCCTGGCCTTGATAGTACATCCATCCAAGATTGTAATGGCCAACTGCCAATCCTTGAGCCGCCGCCATACGAAACCATTTCAGAGCTTCAGTAAAATTTTGTGCAACTCCTTCGCCCCTGAAGTACATCAGTCCAAGATTTGACTGGGCTTGTGATAACCCCTTGTCTGCCGCCTTGCGATAATATTTTGCCGCCTGGACATAGTCCTTTTTGACATTAAGGCCCTGATATAATATTTCAGCAATGCTGAATTGAGCTTCTGGGAGACCTTTTACCGTCGCATCATAATACCACTTTAATGCTTCCTTATCGTTTTGGTCAAAAGCCAGAGTTGGAACATTGTAGTATCCGAGATTGAAATCATAAAAAGGCTTCATACGACCTTGTTCCGCAGCCAGACGATACCATTTGGCTGCAGCAGCCATGTTTCGTTCAACGCCTCGACCATCCTGATACAATACACCTAAATTGAATTGTGCTCTTACAAACCCCTGCTTTGCAGCTGCACTGTACCATTGCAGAGCAAGAACATCACTTTGCGAAACACCCTGACCCATGGAATACATCCATCCCAGGCTGTACTGGGCAATTGCAAGATTCTGTGCCGCCGCAAGCCGGTACCAGTGAACAGCTAAAGAATCATTCTGGGGAACACCAAGACCACGTTCGTAAAGAGAACCAAGGTTATATTGAGCCATTGCCATGTTCTGTACTGCAGCCAGGCGATACCAGCGAGCTGCCTCCGTATAGTTTTTGGTAACGCCATCCCCCATCTCATAAAAGCTCCCGAGGTTGTTTTGCGCAACAGCAATACCCTTAGCCGCCGACCTCAGATAGTCCTTTAAAATTTCACCGGGACCCAGAGTTATCCCGTCACCGGTACCGGAAATGATCGTATAATTTGGGCGAATTGCAATATCTGTCTGTGCAGCCGCAAGCCGGTACCATTGCACTGCTAAATCATAGTTTTGCGGAACTCCCAGACCACGCTCATACATCCCTCCCAAATTGTATTGAGCCTTGGCAAATCCATGCTGAGCGGCCAGACGAAACCATTTAACCGCTTCCTGATAGTTTTTTTCAACACCCCGACCATTGACATAAGCTTCGCCTAGATTGTTCTGACCAAGAGCAATTCCGGCAGCCGCCATAAGACGAAAACTTTTTATCGACTCGATATCGTTATTTTTTTCCGAAAAATTGTCATTCTTGATCACCCCTGAATTGTATTGGGCCTGAACAATACCCTGTTCCGCAGTTAAATGAAGGCGATCGGTAGGAATCGCCAAAACCTCTGCTCTTAGCGATGTAAAGACAAAAAGAACAGAAATAACGGATACCAGAAGTTTTTTCATGACTATTACCCATATAATATGGTTGAGTGCTTCACAGAACCTCCTGCTCTATGTAACATCGAACACCGCTTTTTTTATCGACAATATGGGAGCATTGACGACGAACAACACTATTGTTAAACATCAACAACAGGGCCTGAGAAAACCGTGGCTATATTTCCACCCTTATCCTTCGATACATTCATAGCATGTTCAGCATTTTTCATAAGCGTCATTTCATGCTCACCATGATCAGGAAAAACAGCAATACCGATACTGCATGTACTATTGATAACATGACCCTCAATCTCGAAAGGCTCTTGTAAACCTTTCAGGATTTTTTCCGCAACCTTTAATACATCCGTCGGTGCACCAATCTGCGACACCAGTACAACAAACTGATCACCATTTATTCGAGCCAGAGTATCACTGCTTCTCTTCAGTATATCGAGAGTACGGATAGCTATCTGCTGGAGCAGCAAATCACCAATACTGACACCGGGTACGTCTAAAACCGGTTTGCCTTTATCCAACTCAAATATCATTATCGCCGCAATTGTTTTGCTTCGACGACACAGGCCAATAGTCATGCTGATCCGCTCCGAAAGAAGCTGACGATTTGCAAGGCCTTTCAAATGCTCCGTACCTTTGCTCCTGGTCAGCACCTCACCCTGCGGGTCAAGCAAAAACATGGCGTATTCCTTTGTAGCATCCACCAGCAGACGAAAATGCTCTTCACTCAATCGCAATTTTTCAGTGTAATCGCGCAAAGCTGAAGTACGGTCTTCAACACGCTTGTCAAGTTCCCTGTTGAGTTCCTCCAAAGCCTCTGCAGCACGCTTCCGCTCAGCAAATTCATGATTGAGCAGCACCATCGAAAGCAGCAGCATGCAGCTCCCCGCTATTCCACCTGCGGCTATTGAGTATATCGAGTATTGCAGGCTTACAGAAGCATCAATCGAGGCTTGCTGAAGAATCCTGGTCTCCCGCTGTTTCATAGAGTCAATAAGAGTACGGATCGTTTTCATCCCCTCATTACCGATATTGCTCGTTAACGATGCTTTTGCAGCATCAAACCCTCTTGCTACTCTCAGATTGATGACTTGTTGCATTAAGAGAATCTTTTTTTCAACAAGCGGAACAAGCGATGTCAGTGAACTTTGCAGCACCTGATCATCCGCACCAGATTGACGAAGGTCAATAAGTTGCTGCTGTATGCCGTCAGGGGAAAGCTCAAAAAAATAGGGTTCAAGATAATGTTCATCGCCTGTTATAACGTAGCCGCGCTCGCTTATTTCAAGCTCAGTAAGGTGCACCAGAAGATGCTCGAGGCTGTTGATTGTTTTAAGGGTATGGCTGACTTTCTGGTTACTCTCGATGAGTGTACGTAAACTGAAGAATATAAAGGTTCCGGTTCCCAGAATGATGATAACGGCAAGTGTGAACGCTATTTTTGAAAGGTGACGATTCATGATTTGTTTCCAGATTTATATCCGTTGTCATGGAGAATCAGTTTTTTCAGAAAAAAACAGAGCAAATCACCGGCAGCTATCTATATGAAATATATCCAATAAATAATTATAAATATAATGTAAGTATATGGTGATACAGAGCTATCGCCGATTTAAAGTCACCTGTCATCTTCCATCACTTCGTAATTTACAATAAATGAATGATTTATTGTAACCACTTCTCACCAGTCAACAATCTTGGCCGGTGTTCAATACCTTCAAACTGATTATGTTTGCATAGAGCATGGCTGTAAATAGAAACCCCCGATAAAATCATACAATTCAATCTCTATATCGGGATTAACTTTAGCACTTCACCAGGCATCATTGTAACTTGGAAATTATTTAAAAAATGTACATTAATAAAGTGAACGATGCTGTTTTAAATTTTAAGGAATAAAAAAATGAGCGCTGAAAATATTGTTCTGGAGGTAATGAAAAAAGAGGGGACACCACTCAACGCTGGTCTAATTGCGGAAATTAGCGGACTGGACCGCAAAGAGGTCGACAAAGCTATGAAAATACTGAAAGATCAAGATCTGATTGTCTCACCAAAGCGGTGTTATTGGGAGCCAAAGAAATAATATCATTGTGACTCCAATATTTAGTATCTCTGACCCGAAAGCCATACAACTCCATACAATCACCCTAGTCAGCTTTACGACGATGACCATAAAAGTATTTGCACCTGCTGTTGTAATCGGCAGCCTTTTTATTCTCAGCGCCTGTAATCCCGAAAAACTTCCCGCCTCCGATGAGGTATACGAATCAAAGGAAGAATCTTTAGCTGAGCAGAAACTCGACGAAGGAAAAAAAATCTACGAATCAAATTGTGCAGGTTGTCATGATGCCGGTGTATCAGGCGCCCCAAAACCTGGCGACAAAGAAGCCTGGCGCGATCGTATAAGTTTGGGTCTTGCCGTGATGGCCAAAAAATCCATAGAAGGCTTCGAAGGCAAAACCGGAATGATGCCTCCAAAAGGCGGTAACTCAACACTGACCGATTCAGAAATAACCAACGCAGTCAACTTCATGACCCTGAAAGCAAGGTAATCGAAGAAACTGCTCGTCAAACATCATCAGGCATAGCACTTCTTTTGCTCAAGCGGACTGAATAATTACCCTTTATCACTGTTCGTCGTTACACGAATTCTTTAACGGCGAGGACGATTGGGTTACAAAAGATTTTGATCCTTTTTTGGTGCCTTCATCCGTGTGTCGCGGTTGTTTTCGTGGCTTTACAGCTCGTTCAATTGCCAAACGCATAAAGCGTTGATAAGGAATGCCTACTCGTTTTGCATTAATGCGAACCTCCTCAAGCAACTCCTCAGGCAGTCGGAGACTGATTGACGTATCCTTACGTTTCAACTCAAAGCGCATCGGAACCATATCTGAAAAATCATATTCAATCAGGTCAGCATTCTTCACAAATGCTTCGGCTTCATCGTCAGTCTTGAAATCAGGGAATTTTTTTTTCATGTTCTTTTATCTCTTTTTTGTGCATAAATCGCGCACTGATAGGCCTTATTAGGATCGTTTCGCCATTGTTTCTCAACGTAAAAACGATAAACAAAAAACGGTTTTTATTTGTCCGTCCTACAGCACGGAATCTCTGTTCTTCACTGGAATGTAGAGGGTCCGGTGCCACTAACGGCGTCCCTGAAAACATATTTTCTATTTCAGCAATCGAGACCCCATGCTTTTGACATTTAGCGCGATTACCACTGTCCCAGTCGAATCCATCAAATTTCATTCGTCATTCTAAATAAAATATGTATATCATTTTGCATATGCAAATTTGATATGTATTTAGTCTGTTCTCCCTGCTTATCAATTCCATATAAAAAAATCCGACGCTCTATCAGTTCATGACCCTGAAAGCAAGGTAATCGAAGAAACTGCTTGTCAAACTTCATCAAGAGTGGTTATGCAGTAAATCTTTCAATCCAGAACTCCGCTCTATTTTTTTTCTGACCGCACTGCAGAACACCGTTTGATCTGTCCAGATTTCAAGGCTATGCTTTGCCCGTGTTATACCGGTATAGATAAGCTCTCTGGTAAGAAGCACACTGTCAACCGGAGGCAGAAGAATAAGTACCCGATTGAATTCCGACCCTTGGCTTTTGTGAATAGTCATGGCAAAAGCAGTTTCATGCTGAGGTAAACGTTCAGGATGTATTGTGCGAACACCGCCGTCCGGTAGAGCAAAAAACGCCCTGCATGCACCTCCCTGTTCAGGATCAGAAAAAAGTATTCCCGTATCCCCGTTAAAAAGCTGCATCGAATAGTCATTGACCGTTATAAGAATTGGACGACCGTGGTAAATCCTGTTCTCCGGATTGATAAGACCCTTGTTGTTAAGAATATGTTCGACAGCAGTGTTAATGCCGGTCACACCGTAATGCCCATCACGAAGAACAGTGAGTATTCTAAAGTTATCAAACCGCTCCAGAGCTTCTGCCGCTGAACGTGCTGTTACAAAGCTTTCATATCCCTCTATCACGGCACAGGCAAGAAATTTCCAGAGATCTTCACGAGGAGGAAGCTCCTGCATGGAAATATTCTCCATTGCGTTGCCTTTCAGCAGTTCTAAAGCATCGTTCTCCAATCCCGCATTAACTGCCTTGCCGAGCTCAGCAATGCCGCTTCCGTCAAGAAAACGATAGTTTTTTTCAAGCTTTATCAGCGAATTAAACAAAGGCGACGTCTCACTCCCCTTCTCCCCGATGCTGCAAATATCACCAAGCACAGAACCAGCCTCAACAGAAGCAAGCTGGTCCTTGTCCCCTAAAAGAATAAGTCGTGCACTTGGTTTAAGCGCGTTAACAAGAGCAGCCATAAGCGGTAGCGATATCATCGACGCTTCGTCAACAATGACTGTATCAAACGGAAGCAGGTTTTGCAGCGAATAGCGGAACCGTGACGATCCTGCAGCACCGCCAAGCAGACGCTGAAGAGTCACAACATTGTCCGGTATGGCATGCTTAACCTCATCCGAACATGCAAGAGTCCCCCTGATAGCATTAATGGAAGATTTCAACCTGGCAGCAGCCTTTCCTGTAGGTGCTGCCATAGCAATTTTCTGTTTTCTCCCCCCACCCTGCTCAACCAGCAAAGCAAGAATCCGTACCACCGTAGAAGTTTTTCCCGTTCCAGGGCCACCAGAAATAACACAGAAAAGCCTTTGCAAAGCAACCAATGCCACATCCTTCTGCAGGTTGCCCTCATCCACACCCTCGGCTAATGTCAAGACCTTTGTCAGAATGGCACTCGCAAGCTCCTGCTCATAACGCCAATATCGATACAGGTAAATTCGGCCACTCGAATCCAGCACCAAAGGCTTGTGCTCCCCAGGCAGGCCAACTGTCGGATTACTCCTCAGCATATCCATCAGGGCATCACTCTTCCCAAGAACAATCTCCTTCCCATCCACAGATACCGTTTGTTCTGCAAAATCAGCAAGAGCAAGACAGATGTTTCCCTTCCCGACAGCACTGCTTAAAAGAGAAACCATAAGACGAAACAACTCACCGCCTTCTCCACCGCACTGCCTGCAGATAAACAATGCAAACTGCCGATCGATGGCCCGTTCTTGAAATACTATGCCCATATCATCCTTCTGTTTCTATCAACAGTTGACTCAACTCCTGAACAAGCGCTTCTGACGGATGGGCACGGTAAAAACCTGTTGTCTCACCCTCCGCCTCGCTTACCCCACGCATAAATACATACATCACCCCGCCAAAATGAGTGCTGTATGCATAGTTTTCAACCCTCAGAGAGAGGTAACGGTTAAGCGCCACGGTATAAAGAAGATATTGCAGAAAATAAAGGTTGTTGTCCATTGCCTGTTTCATGGCGTCCTGTCCGTAATCCTTCGTGGAATTTCCAAGGTGGTTTGATTTCCAGTCAAGAAGATAGTATTGCCCCCCCGCTTCGAACACCATATCAATAAACCCCATAAGCATTCCCTTCACCGGCTTGAATTGCAGAATTTCAGAATATGCCCCAAAGTCAACACCTCCGGGCATAATCCCATGTCGTTCAAGCACTTCCCCAAACAGAGCCGAAGTAACAAATCTGAGGGGAATGAAAAACTCCAGCTCGGTTATCCATCTTCCCCTGCCAAGGCTGCCGAGACAAAACGTTTTTTCACCCTGCGTAAGCGATGTCAAAAGAACATGACGAACCATATTCGAAATGTGCGGCAACCACTCCGGCTCGTAGCTGTAACGCTCAAGCCCTTTTGTAACAAGTTCATGGATAGCGTCATCCTGAGGAGCAGCAAAATCAAGTTTTTCAAAAATCCAGTGCATGAATATTCCAGCCTGTGCACCACGGGGAAAGGAAAAAATGCTTTTTTCACCAGGCACTGCCACCGGTGATTTGCTTGCACCAGTTGCATCATCCCTGTCAGGCAGTTCGGCATGGTGTAGTGCATGCTTCTGTTCATTTCGACTGAACGATGTAAAACTCGACACCCTCCAGCTGCTGTCCACACTCCCGGTAAACATGCGCAACTGAGGCGACCAACCCGGCTGACCGGTCGAAAGCTCAAAACTCGCTTCGGTTGTATCCATACCCTCACG
>SZXZ01000139.1 GCA_005843835.1 Chlorobium sp. | reverse complement strand
AATCCTGCGTCGCTGGCCGCAACTAGTTTGGCATCAACATCCTCAATGGCCATAATGCGATTGCGAAATGTCTCGTCCGACTTCATCTTCTCAATGAAAGCTCTAGCGTAATCTAATGACATGATAATATCTCCCGGGATAGATTAGGGATTAATACATTCCGAAATATACCGAAATATTGAAGACTGCGATGCAACCTACAGGCAGAGGCTATCCGTAATTGTGTAAAAATACACAAGCACATTGTTACATTTGGGTCAGGCACGGCGGGGGTGTTCAGGCAACATCAACTTATGTCAGGTTGAAGTGATTATACTGGCCCCCCGCAGCTGAGTCCAAATCCTCATCACTCAACTCACCCATCACCTCTTTAATCTCCGCATCGGTGCACTGAAACCCTTCACCTTGAATGAATGCCAAACGAGCAGGGGCAGTATCAATTGCCGTGTAACGATCCCTGAACGCAGCATCGGATTTCGTTCTTACGATAAATAATCTTGCATGATCTAACGACATGGTTAAGTCTCCCGGGATAGAATTGGAGAATAGGATATGATGTAATATACCAAAATATTGAGCCCAGCGATGCACAAAGCAGGCGTGCACTCATCACTCAGCACTGCAAAGCCAACCTCCATTAACACTCTCTATTCAGAAAGACTTCCTGCCTCAGAAATTTTCGGTTTCGGGGCTTGAAGTTCAGAAGTATCCATGTGCTTGATTTGCTGGACCAGTTTGACAGTATTGGTAACCAAATCATTAACTGAACGCTTAACATAGCGGCTTTTAAAAAATCGGGCGTAATTGTTTTCCATATCTTCGGCTATCCAGCCTCTGCTCCAACCGAGAAAGTTAAAGGGTGGAAACGTAAAACCAAGATCAGCAAAAAATGAGTTAAGCTGCCCTGCAACACCCTGAACATTGTCTTGACCACCGGTAATAATAAACGATACCACTTTGTTTTTTATAAGCACCTTATCGTGAATAGTAATCTGGTTCTGGACGGTATTGAGCCGTTCTGCCATCTTGTAATAAAGCGATGAAGCATTTCCCCATCTGATCGGGGTTGCAAGAATCACGGCATCTGCCCACAACACCATCGAACGGTATATTTCATTCATACCGTCATTTGCATCCATTTCTGAAATCGAACACGGCCATGTGCAAGCCTCCTCATTTCGGCTGTAGTAGCCTTCACAATGCCGAAAGTTCAACTCACGGAGTTTTATCATTTTAGTTTGAGCGCCATATTTAGAAGCCGCTATATCAAGAGCGCTTTGCAATGCTGTTTCTGAAGTTGAAGGCCTCGGCAAATCGCGATTCATATTTGTAGTAGAAATTCCCAGAACATTGAGAGAGGAGGCAGTAGTTTGATAGCAGAGGTTTCTCAAGTCCGCAAGAGAATCAGATTCATGTTCGGCTCTGAACGCATCTGACACCGGTTTTTCCGAAACACAAATCATGCCATTCTTCACAATGACATCATAAATAGCCTGCCGGTCCTTGTAGTCGTGAGGTGCTTTTCCGGTTTTCAGGTTGTACTGCCATCCATGCCAAGGACAGGCAACATAGCGCTCCTGGTCATCAAGTATCTGAATGAAACCCTCCCCAAGATCTCCCCCCTTATGGATACAGGCATGGTCAAGCGCAGATATAATACCTCCATAATGAAACAGCGCAATCGACGTGTTGCCGTATTTTACGGATTTATGAGTGTTTTCCGGAAGATCCGCGAGAGGAATAAGAGGGACGTATTGCATGATTATCACTTTTTTTAGCGTTCCGTTAACGCATTTAATGGCAAGCCCTACAAGCAAAGCTTCCCGAAAAGCTTAGGGGGTTTACCCATTCAGCCATCTTCCGTTACCCGCTGCAGGCAAGCAACTGCTCCCATCTCAATGTAATGTATCATTCACGGTCACGACAAATTTATTCAGAAATCAGAATATGACATTCAATCCCAGTTCGCCACCGTACATCAGTACCTGAGGGTTAACAAACATTGTAGAAGCTGTGCTTTGCAGTTTCACATTCGAGCAAAGATTGTATGAAAATCCAAGCGAAGCAGTACCCCAATCAGATGCTGCCAGAGCAGCGTCAGTTGTATACGGAGCGGCAACAGCCGAGGTAATTGAAACAGTTATTTCCCTGTTTTTCGCAGCCCAATCATGGTTCCACCCAATTTTTCCGAACAACTGCCCTTTACCCAAATTCAACGATCCCTGCCAGCCCAATTGGCTGATAAGCGCATCCCGCGTCTGAGGGCCAAACGATAAAGCTGTAACCCCACTGTATCCAGATTCTGTATACTCATCTAAAATAACCCGTTGCAGTACCACTCCGGCAATTGGACCAGTTATAACATCTCCCAGGTTAAAAGTGCTGCCGGCTCTTACCGAAAGGGATAGGGAGTGCCCAGCTGTACTCCCATTGTTATTGTCAGTGAATATACCAAGAGTTACCGGACGATAAATATGATCTTGAAACAACCCAAAGCTCGTTATAGCATCAACCCAAAACATCCCTTTTTTGTAAGCACTGTAGATACTCAACGACTCATCAGCCTGACACACATGACCATCTCTTGAAAACTGTTGTACCTGACCCCCCGCCGAAATCGCAGCACCCAGAACAAGCTTACTATTTATTTGATAATCCATTCCCATAGTGCTTCCATAGGGAACACCTGCAGTAGAGGGAAACCAGTTTGAATTATTAAGAGAAAGATTGTTTGCTCCAGCACTGAACCAGGCAGAAAGTCTCTTATCTTCTCGATGCTGATCGGAAAAATCAAGATGTCCCTGTATGGAGGCAACATGAGCCAAGCCAGTTTGAACAGCACTTTCAGCCGCCAATGATATTTCGCTTGGTGCCAGAAGCAGGCTGTACTCATAATCTGCCACAATTCTCTGACCCGCTGTGGTCATATGCAGAGCATCAACAAACAAATATGAGTTCAAATAGGACGCACTCATCGGCGCAGATAAAAGGGCAGAAGTGTTATAAGCTATAGAGTTGGATGGAAGCACCGAAAGAGCTGTAAACCCGAACAGGGTAGGATTTTTTACTACAAATCTGAAAACACTATCTTCATCAACCGGAATAAAATTAACTCCTTTTCCTGTCAGGCTTGACCAGATGGTATTTCCATATGCCAAGGAAGTCGCATAAGCAGCAGCATTTCCACTCGTGATGTCGCCGCCAAGGCCAGCATAAATGGCGGAATTGTAGGGATTAGTTACCAAGATGATTCTCGCACCTGCCGCTTGCAAAGCACCTCCTTGGGAAGCCAAAGCAGATGCCTGGGCATTAAGCCAGCCAGGAGCAGATACTTGAACATCATGTAAATCATTGCTCCCGGTAGCGATGACATAGAGAGCTTCAGGGTTCGCAATTCCATGGACAGAAGTAAGAAAATTCTGAATCTGGACAATGGTAGAGAGTTTCTGCCCGAAGGTAATGGATGTCTCCGCTCCGCCGATAGCATAATTGGTTCCGCCATTATCACTCGGGGCTGCATTCAAACCAAACTTTTCAGCAAGTATCACAGAATTCATAACCCCGTTCCCGACGAACGCCCCGGTGTCACCATTATTAACCGCATTGGCAATAGCAGCATCAATTGCAGAGCTACCTGTTGTATGATATCGAAAATACCCGCTGTCTAAGGTGCTGTCGCCAAAACCGATGTACTGATGTAACGATGAAGCGCTTGTAATTACCGGCATACTCAGGGTAGCAAGAGCAATAAGAGCTGCTTTAAAGCTTAAGTTTTTGATAGTTTCCCCCGACTTCATCCTCTCAATGAGCGCACTTGCCCGATCAAACGACATCATAATATTTCCAGCGATAAAATTGGGGGATAGGATATCGTAAAATATACCGAAATATTGAGCATCAGCGATGCAAAAAGCAGGCATGCAAATTAGCGCGTGCAAGCGGTCGGGGGAGAGCCCTTCCCTCGTGAAATTGATCTAAACAATTCAACAATGCGGGGTTAGGGCCGAACGATAACCCTCTCTCAATATTTTACGCGATTGCTGTAATATTTTGTTAAATTTACAAGTTGTCGAGCGAGATTGTATTAGCTTCATCACCTAACCTTTTTCCTACGATGATAAAAAGATTACTGTTCTGTATCTCCTATATCCTGCTCACGGCAGGATGCACTTCCAGTGTTCAGGTATCAAAAGCACAACTTGAAGGTGTTCGGCAGGCAGCCGAAAAAGTATTGCCCTATGGCGCACAAGTAAGTGTCTCTGTCACCCATTCCGATATCGTTATTGCCGCACACCTGCTTGAAGGTCACTCTGCTGACGAAAACAGCCCATACGTAGTAGGTGATTACGGTACCCATGATAAACTCGAACGTCTGGTAAGGTTCCGGTGTGCCAAGATTTTGAAATCTCTGGTAAGCGAGGCACAGGTGGTTCCCGATGTCAAGAATTTTGTCATAGAGGCTCGGCACGGTGTTCGTGTCACCCGTGTTTACGGTAATGCTGCAGCAACACCCGGAAGCGGCATCGATGAGGCAATGACCATTTATATAGTTAAAATGCCGGCCAGCCAGCTCAAAGACCCTCAGTGGCCGATCCTCACCGACGATCAGGTAATGTCGCGATGGCGTGAAGAGTTGGATATCATTCCCAGTTTGAAATTCAGCAGCGCATATTTTTGAAGCTGCTCTTCATCTCTATTAAAAAGGAGGCAAACAATGGAATACGATGACAATCCACCTGATGTAGTTGATGGTTCCTATTCCTCACATATTTCCAGGGCTGCAATAAAAAACGCTCAATCAAGCG
>SZXZ01000031.1 GCA_005843835.1 Chlorobium sp. | reverse complement strand
CTGGAGCAGTTGGATAAATATTAATCAAGGTTTTGAACCTTGCCTTCGCATTAACCTCGTCACCTATCTTTTCAAAAGCGAGAGCCTGCTTATAAAGCGAAGCGGGACGTTTGGTGCTTTTGGTATATTTAGCTATAACTACCTGATACTCAAGAATAGCCTTCTCATACCATTTTTCGTTAAAAAAACTTTCAGCCAGATTAAACTGTGCTTTATCGAGAAGACTGGATTTCGGATAAGTCTTTATCAGTGCGCTGAAGCTTTCCCTCGCTGAAGCATAGTTATTCTTTCCAAGCTTTTCCAACCCTTCGTTGAGCAGTGCTGCATCATCAAGAACTGTTGAAGCTTTAGCTGCTTCAACAGAATTATTGGGCTGAGGTACAGCTGATAAGATTTTTTCTTTTTCCTTTTTTTCTATACCTAGATATTGCTCAATTTTTTGGAGTCTCGACTCCAGATCGTCTGTTTTATGCACCAGCAACGAATCTTCCATTCCCAAGCGACCGAAAGCCTGTGCATTTTTATGAGAAACCTCTTCAATACTGCCCTGTAACCTTGAAATCTCATCGCGAACCTGCTGAACATCAGAATAAGAACCCGCAGATTGGGTTTTGATAGATTCAGATTCAGTTTTAAGTTTACGAAGATCATCTTCAACAACGATAAGATCCTGTTTAGATGCACACGCATAAAGCAGAAGAGCCGGCAAAAAAATAAAAGGTTTAAACTTGGTATCCATAGAAAATCAAAGTTTATATATCATAATCCATATTTCAGATTCACCACTTCATTAATTTGCCGACCTTTTTTACGACCATTGTTACTTTATAACAAAATGCGCACGACGGTTTTTAGCCCAGGCTTCTTCATTCTGACCTAGATCAAACGGACGTTCTTCACCAAAACTGACCGATTCGAGACGGGACGATGCAACACCAAGTTTTACAATATAATCCTTAGCACTTGCAGCCCTGCGTTCACCAAGAGCAAGATTGTATTCAGATGTTCCTCTTGAATCACAGTGACCTTCAATAATGGCCTTCTTAGCAGGATTACTGCTTAACCATGCCGCATTATTTTTCAACTGATCCTGTGCATCGTTACTGAGAGTTGAACTGTCGAAATCAAAAAATACATCGCCAAGCGGTCCTCTCTGCCACTTGTCAAATCCATATCCTGTGGGTATAGCTTCTGTAGATAAAGGTTCCTGTACTGATGTAACTGGAGGGGTTACCTGGCTCTCGCTGCTTTCAGTAGATTTTACAGCACTTTTTGATGAACATCCGGCCGACAGCATCATGGCTAGCACAACCATCACATTTATTTTTTTTTTCATCGATTCGGCTCCTTTTAACATTAATAAAAAGGGGCATACATTATAATAAAGTCTGCCCCTTAGGTGGTTTTTAGTCAAACGTACGATCCTATTCAGCTACAAAATGAGCCCTTCTGTTCTGAGCCCAAGCCTCTTCATTATGTCCAACTGCAAACGGCCTTTCCTCACCATAGGTTACAGTCTTCAAACTGGCAGGATTAGCCCCGATATTTACAAGATAGTCCTTGGCACTGTTTGCGCGACGCTCACCAAGAGCAAGGTTATACTCATTAGTACCCCTTTCATCGCAATGACCTTCAATAGTAAGCTTTCTTCCGGCACTGAACTGCAGCCACTTAGCATTTGTTTTCAATTGCTCAACAGCATCAGCGCGGAGTTCTGATCTATCAAAATCATAAAAAACATCACCAAGCACAGGCTGTGCAATCTGAGCCGGCGGTGGTGGTGGTACTACAACAACAGGCTTTTCACAACCACACGCACCAAGAAAAAGCATTGCAGGAATAAAGAGAGTTCTCAATAAAGGCTTAACTGTTACCATGTTTTCCTCCTTGTTATGATTCTTTTAAAAAAAAGTTACCTTCGACTCTAGAAGCTCATGGCTACAAATATTACCATATCTCAATCCGCAATAGACACCTATATCTTTACCAAGCTTGCATAGAATCATCTGGGAGCTATATCTGCAACAAATAAACGTGAAATAAATATATTGTTTTCACTAATATTTTCCCATGTAATTATATGCAATTTTAATCTCTTGCGGTAATGTAAACTGTTCGGTTACTCATAAATACCGTATCAATGCATCCTGATTTCAAATCCTCAAACCCATACATGTTACTTCTCGATACCTTCAGGTGTAAATACAAACCCAATCCAAACGTCCTTGGTTCCCTCCTCTTTCGGTAAAACCGGTAAAGGAGATGATTTTTCAAGGGCTTTTTTTACTGAATTGTTCAGGTATTCGCTCGGAGCTTTTTTATCAAAAATAATTTGGTTAATAGTCCCGTTAGGGAGAACATTGATACGAACATATACCTCCATGCCATAACTGTTTTTCAATAATAGCTTTGAAAATTCCCAGTTATGCATAATAATTGAAGCAATTTCCGCCTTGTAAGGGGCTGAAGTTCCGCCACTTCCGTACCCGTTGCCTGATCCTCCTCGTCCACCGGAAGAACTGCCACGTACTCCACCTCGTCCCGTTCCTGCCTGATCACCCTCAATCTTGACCTTCTTTTGAAGTTGAGCAAGCGCATCATTCAAGCTGCTTGCAGATGTCGGTTGTGAGGTTGCCGTTTTTTTGTCAACAGTTTGTTTGAGCCGTTCAAGTGCTTGGCTTATATCGGGTTGTTTCTCAATAACTTTAGGTTTCGTTTTGGAAACAACAGGTTCGACTGAAACCTTCTTCGGGGTAACAGGTTTTACCTCTGGAACAGTTTTTTTAACCTTAACCGCCTTTTTAGGCTTTTTGGGCTCTACCGGTGCAACATCCGAGGCAGCTTTTTCAACTGCAACAGTCTTCTTTGAAGGGGAAGGAGTTGAAGGAGATGCTGCAGAAACAGCTTCTGCTCCACCTGGCTTTTCAGAAAATTGATGAGATCCTGCAGATCCGGGAAGCGAGATCAAACTGACACTTACAATTTTAGGCTGTGCGTGACGACCTAAATCCAGTATTTGGAGATACATTGCCAGGAATAGTACCAGAACATGGGCGGCTGCAGCTGCAAAAAGCCAATACGAAAACTTTCTTTCAGCATGTTCCTTGGGTTTCTGACTATTTTTCATACTACCCACTTATCTACCGCCTGCCTTTTTTACTGGTGCCGGTTCAGTAACCATACCAATCTTTTCAATTCCAGCATCCCTGATTTGTGCCATAACATCCATTACCAAACCATACGGAAGAGACTTATCAGCTTTAAGATAGACGTCTCCGGTATGTTTCACATCCAAAATGGTCGGCAATTTCTGGCGAACCTCCGATACATCCAGCTGATATTTATTGATAAAAACATGTTTTGACGCATCAATACTGATCACAAGAGCTTTTTCGTCAACATCCATTTGCTGATGAGTGGTTTGCGGCGTATCGACCTTTACTCCATGAGTCATCATTGGTGCCGTCACCATAAAAATAATCAGCAATACAAGCATGACATCAACGAACGGCGTTACATTAATATCACTCATCAACCTGCCTTTTCCTGAAGTAATCATATCCCCTGTTACACTCTAAGGTTCGTTAATGAATGCCGCAACAAAATCAGAAGAAAACTCTTCAAGGTCTCGCTCAATAATACTGATCTGATGCGTAAAATAATTATATGCCATAACCGCAGGAATAGCAGCAGCAAGACCAGCAGCAGTAGCAACCAATGCCTCTGAAATACCAGGTGCAACTGCTGCCAGCGAAGCAGATTGCGTTGCTCCTATGTTATGAAACGATGTCATGATCCCCCATACCGTTCCGAAAAGACCAATAAACGGAGCCGTATTCCCAACCGTTGCAAGAAAAGGAACGAGCGACGACAGCCTCTTGCTTTCCGCATTTGCCTCACGTTTAACAGCACGGGCAATACGCACCTTGAGCTGGCGGATATCAGCCTTGTCGCCAAGAGCACGATACTCGATATACCCAGAACGGAAAACCCTTGGCAGAGAACCTTTTCGGTAATTTTCGCTTTCAGCAAAAGCTTTGTCAACATTGTAGATTTCAAAAAAATAGTCCAAAAACGCTTTGGACTCATTCAATGATTTACGGACATAGCCAAACTTGAATGCAATAATTGCCCAAGACACTATAGAAAATGAGAGCAATACAAATAAAACAAACAATACAACCGGCCCGGCATCCGAAAGCAGTCCAAAAATCCCAAGTTTTGAATCAAGCATATCGATAACAACAATTAAAATTCGTTAAAACAAATGCACATACTGAATAACCGTGTACGCAAGTGCTGAACCTGAAAGAGCACAAAGCGTATTGACAAGATCATTATTGACAAAAGGGGTTCCCTTGAGGAGTCTATTTTCAACCACAACCCCATCAGGCCCTATACTATGAGTTCTTTCTGTAACCTTTTCACGAATAGGATCAAAATACTGGGCTTGAACAGTTGCACCAAAAAAGCTGTCGACCATACTGGCTAAAAGACCAGAAAAACCTATAAGCAAAAAAGATTGCAGTAATCCAAAATCGTACAACCACTGAACATGCATAAGCATGGCACTTGCGCAGATAAAAAGAGATCCCAGAAACGCTCCTGAAGTGCCAGGTACCGAAACACCTCCGGAAGTACCTACAGGCACCTCCTTGAAAGTCGTCACCAGCCAAGCCTTCGGATTAGGCCACATGGTTCCAATCTCAGTCGCCCAGGTATCAGCCTGTACTGCGGCAAGTGTGCCCATATATGCAAAAAATATTGCGGGCTCATTAGTTAATGAAAAAATAATCATTAAAACCCAGGCAATACCTCCATTTGCATATACCTGACCAGCATCGCGCTGAGACCCTTTTTCAAAAACAAGGTCAAATTTAGCTTTACGCTTCTTGCCCAGTTTTGACAATACCGACGATAAAAGATAAAAAGTCAAAAGAGGTACAGTCCAGGCCATCCCCCCAATACCAAAAATAGTAGTGCCAAGCAAAAATGTTGCCGTCGCTCCACTGTTATTGAGAAACTTGACCTTGATCGAAAAAACCGCAAGAAGAAATGCAAAAAGGCCGCCAATTAGAAACCGATCAAGAAGAATTGTATGATTCATCTCAAGAACATAGAGCACATAGGAAATCGAGAGAGGAATAAAAAAGTTATCAAGACCATGCGATAAAAGCGCTTCAACAGCAGTAGCCACAAGAGCTAGAAGAAGCGCAAGAGCAAGAAGCATCAACACAGACTTTCCGGCAAGACCACCACTGAAATCCTTACTGAACACTAAAAGGCCAGCACTCAACAGAATAAATCCGCTGAGAAACATAGTCAATGACCCCTCAACAGTTTTAGGGTTTTTTGTCAGATGCTCAATATGTTTTTTTCCAACAGAGCTACCCACCAACGCTGCAAGCGAGTCACTGACACCCATGACAAGCATAGAAGTCTGCAGAATCCATTTATGAGATTCCCATAAAAAAAGAACCTGTAGAAGAAAAATAAGAGGGAAAAGCAGTGACCCATAACTCTTGACAGCCGGCGACTGACTATTATTGTCTTCCGGAAGGGCTAGCATGGAGCCGAACCATCCAAAACGGATATTCAGCATGTTCAACAGCAAAAAAACCAGTGCCGCCAGGGCAGGATAAAAATTGGAATGAAAATAGCCCGGTATAAAAAAAATCACTACCCCCATACTCAGGTGAATGATTTTTCTGACAACCAGACTGCTGACGCTGAATTTCCTTGTGAGCAATTCAGCAAGGAGAACAAACAGCAGAACAAGACAAAGGGTCAAAAAAAAGGCCGGTAAATCCTGAGGCAATGCAGCTTGTAGGTTAAACATGGTTCTGTTTTTGTTTGTTAGTCCGGAAAAATCGGTACATAACAGTACTCTAAATCATGAAAAAAAATATAACTGTAACTGTACAGAATAAACAGTAAATATCCACGGGATTTTAACTTTTTTATTGTTTGTTTTAATAAAACATTAAACGTAATTTTCTTCTGAATTTTCGTTTAATACCGAAAAAACCAGTTCCCTTCAAATGTTTGCATTCAATAGCAATACCTGCTGTACCTGTGGCGGTTATATACAAACAGCACAGTCAAATTCAGTTATGTTCAATCGTAAGGTCGAGCATGTATCGAACGCCCTCCATGTCAGGATCGGAATCGTTGTCACTGTGGTTTTTTCACTGCTGAGCATTTCGGTGCTCTAACCAAAAAAACCGGTCCCAAGTCATTTTATTCTCTATTCAAACCTATAATACAGTGTGACTTCAGGACCGGAAGTCGCCAATATTTTTTTTAATTGCTTGTCAACTAAGAGTACCGCAATGAGATCTGATACTATAAAATCAGGGTTTGAAAAAGCACCGCACCGCAGCCTGCTCAAAGCGACCGGCTCCATTGTGTCAAACAATGACTTTAAAAAGCCCTTTATCGGTATTTGCAATTCCTATAACGAACTTATTCCCGGTCATGCTCACCTTCAGGAACTAGGTAAAATAGCAAAAGAAGAGGTTCGCAAAGCAGGTGGCGTTCCCTTTGAATTCAATACCATCGGTGTTTGTGATGGCATTGCCATGGGGCACATTGGAATGCGATATTCCTTAGCAAGCCGTGAGCTGATTGCCGATAGTGTCGAAACGGTAGCCGAAGCACACCGGCTTGATGGGCTGGTCTGCATTCCAAACTGTGACAAAATTACCCCGGGCATGATGATGGCCGCGCTGCGCATCAACATTCCGGTTATTTTTGTTTCAGGCGGGCCCATGAAGGCTGGTCATACACCTTCAGGTAAAACAATAGACCTGATTTCAGTCTTTGAAGCTGTCGGCCAATACAGCAACGGAAAAATCAACGAAAAAGAACTCGAAACCATAGAAGAAAACGCCTGTCCGGGTTGCGGCTCATGTTCAGGAATGTTTACAGCTAATTCAATGAACTGTCTTAGTGAGGCACTTGGTTTTGCTCTACCGGGCAATGGCACTATCCTAGCCATCGACCCCAGACGCAACGAACTGGTCAAAGAAGCTTCACGCCGTATTATTGATCTGGTTCAGAAGGACATCAAGCCAAGAGACATCCTGACACGAAAAGCACTGCTCAATGCCTTTGCACTTGATTTTGCTATGGGAGGTAGCACCAACACCATTCTGCATACCCTTGCAATCGCCAATGAAGCTGAGCTTGAATTTGATTTTTCTGAGTTGAATGCACTCTCAGCCAGAACACCTTATATCTGCAAAGTAAGTCCAGCAACGATGGCTGTCCATATCGAGGATGTCGACCGCGCTGGTGGTGTATCGGCAATCCTGTCGGAACTCAGCAAAATTGAGGGACTTCTCGACCTTTCAACTATAACTGTGACAGGAAAAACTCTCGGCGAAAATATAAGCGATGCTGAAGTTACAGATCGTTCAGTAATTCGAAGTGTTGAAGACCCCTATTCATTTTCAGGTGGGTTAGCTGTACTCTTCGGTAATCTTGCTCCACAGGGAGCAGTTGTCAAAACCGGGGCAGTCTGTCCGGAAATGATGCAGCACACCGGTCCGGCAAAAGTTTATGACTGCCAGGAAGATGCCATTCAAGGGATTATGGGGGACGATGTCAAAGCAGGAGATGTTGTAGTCATTCGCTACGAGGGTCCAAAAGGCGGCCCCGGAATGCCTGAAATGCTATCACCAACCAGCGCCATCATGGGTCGAGGCCTTGGAGAATCGGTTGCGCTTATAACCGATGGACGTTTCTCAGGAGGATCACGCGGGGCCTGCATCGGGCACATTTCTCCAGAAGCTGCAGAAAAAGGTCCAATTGCAGCTCTGCAAAACGGCGATATCATAACCATCGATATTCCAGAAAAATGCATTTCAGTTGCACTAACAGATTTGGTGATTGCTGAACGACTTGCATTACTGAAACCGTTTGTACCAAAAATAACAAAAGGCTATCTCGGAAGGTATGCCCAGCTCGTAACCTCAGCCAATACCGGGGCAATACTAAAAAACCCTGTTTCCTGTGAACCTAAATAACAAAGCCATGCATTCTTCAGGCCAGACTCTCAATGGCTCAGAAATTTTTTTCGAATGTCTGCGACGAGAAAACGTTGAATATATTTTCGGGTATCCAGGTGGATCTTTATTGAAAGTCTACGAGACTCTTTATGATGTAAAAGATATCCAGCATATCCTTGTCCGTCATGAACAAGGAGCAACTCACATGGCCGAGGGATACGCACGCGCCACAGGAAAAACCGGAGTTGTCCTGGTTACATCCGGTCCAGGTGCTACAAACACCGTCACAGGCATTGCAAACGCCTACATGGACTCCACCCCACTGGTTGTCTTTACCGGGCAGGTCCCAAGTACCCTTATCGGGAATGATGCTTTTCAAGAAGCAGATATTATCGGCATCACCCGATCAATCACAAAACACAATTTTCTTGTTAAGGATGTCAAGGAACTAGCCATCACCATACGCAAGGCTTTTTTTCTTGCTAATAATGGCAGACCAGGGCCGGTACTTATTGATATGCCTAAAGATATCCTGAATGCTTCATGCGCCTTCAATTGGCCCGAAACGGTTGAAATCAGGGGATTCAAGCCAACCATTAAATGCCACATCAACCAGGTTGAGAAAGCTGCGCATAAAATAGCCAAAGCAAAACGTCCTCTACTGTATATTGGAGGAGGCGTTATCAGTGCCAATGCATCCGAAGAACTGAAAGCTTTTGCAATTAAAAAAAATATACCGATCACCATGACCCTGCAAGGACTTGGAGCCTTTCCCGGCAACCATCCGCTCAGTATGGGTATGCTCGGCATGCACGGTACCTACTGGGCCAATCAGGCAGTAAATACCTGTGATGTCCTTATTGCCGTTGGTGCTCGATTCGACGATCGGGTAACCGGAAAAATCGAAACATTTGCACCACAGGCCTACAAAATTCACAACGATATTGATCCCACCAATGTTGATAAAAACGTCAAGGTAGATTTACCAATTGTCGGTGATGCAAAACACTTTCTAGCTGCGATACTGGAAGAAATGCCAGAAAAGCTTGAAAACCTCGAGCCTTGGCTTGCCGAGATTCAAACCTGGCGAGAGAAGTGCCCCCTGACATACACTGCAGATGACAAAGACTTACGGACAGAATTTGTTATTGATGAAGTATCAAAACAAACTGCAGGGAATGCCGTTGTAGTAACAGATGTCGGACAGCACCAGATGTGGACGTCACAATATTATATATTCAATAACCCGCGCTCAATCATCACCAGCGGCGGGCTCGGCACCATGGGTTTCGGGTTACCCGCAGCAATAGGCGCTGCCTTCGGCATAAAGGATCGTCCAGTTATTCTGTTCTGCGGTGATGGAGGTATTATGATGAATATTCAGGAACTTGTTACAGCCGTTCACTATAAAACGCCAATCAAGATATTCCTGATCAACAACAGTTATCTCGGAATGGTACGCCAGTGGCAGGAGCTTTTCCATAAAGAAAAATACTCCTTTACCGATCTTAGCGACAGCAACCCTGATTTTGTTAAAGTTGCCGAGGCATTCGGGTGTAAAACATTTATGGCTGACAACCCTGATACTGCAAGAGATGCAATCAAAAAAGCACTTGCCTACAACGAAGGGCCCGTTTTTGTTGATTTCAGGGTTGTTAAAAAAGATATGGTTTTCCCTATGGTGCCTGCTGGCGGCTCAATTTCGGATATGCTTCTGGCAAGGTTAAACCCAAAAACAATGGTTTAAATCTTAACTTATGAAGCATATAATTTCAGTTCTGGTTGAGAATAAGTTCGGGACTCTAAACAGGGTTGCTAACATGTTCAGCGCGAGGGGGTTTAACCTGGCAAGTATTTCGATTGGGGAAACTGAGGATCCTGAGTTTTCGCGCATGACGATTGTGACGCATGGCGAGGACCAGATTATCAGTCAGGTTGTTAAACAGCTGAACAGACTTGTTGATACTGTGAAGGTTACGGACTTGACCAGGCAGCCGCATGTGGAGCGCGAACTGCTGTTGATGACCTTGAAACTCAGCAAGACCCAACAGCATGAGATTTTTGAGCTTATCAATGTTTTTAAAGGAAAAGTGGTGGATATAAAACAAAAATCTATTACTATTGAGGTCATCGGCTCGCCGGATAAGATCAATACAACTATCGATATCTTCAAGCCGTACGGCATTAAGGAGCTGTCGCGCTCGGGTGCTGTTGCTATACACCGGGGTGAGTGACACCATTTTTACTGTATTTATAAAAATCAAACCATGTTTCTGATGAACGTTTATTACGACCAGGATGCCGATCTCGGTTATCTTCAGGGAAAGAATATTGCAATTCTTGGTTACGGCAGTCAGGGCCATGCCCATGCTTTGAACCTTAAGGATAGTGGCCTGAATGTGCGTGTAGGGCTTCGTACAGACAGCTCGTCGTGTGCTAAAGCAAGAGAGGCTGGACTGCAGGTGGACACGGTTGCTGATGCGGCTAAATGGGCCGACATTGTGATGGTGCTGCTTCCTGACCAGAACCAGAAGGCTATTTATGAAGCTGAAATTGCTCCATACCTTGAACCGGGCAACACGCTGGCTTTTGGACATGGATTTAACATCCATTACCAACAGATTATTCCTGCCGAGACGATCAACGTTATTATGATTGCTCCTAAAAGCCCGGGGCACCTTGTGCGCCGCACCTATACACAGGGCAATGGCGTGCCTTGCCTTATTGCGGTACATCAGGATTATACCGGCGAGGCAAAACAGCAGGCACTGGCATGGGCTAAGGCTCTTGGCGGCACGAAAGCTGGCGTTATTGAGACTACCATCAAGAATGAGACTGAAACTGATTTGTTTGGTGAACAGGCTGTGCTGTGCGGTGGTTCGGCTGAACTGATAAAGGCTGGATTTGAAACCCTTGTTGAGGCTGGATACCCTGAGGAGCTTGCTTACTTTGAGTGTATGCACGAGCTGAAACTGATTGTGGATCTTTATTATGAAGGTGGCTTGTCGAGAATGAACTATTCGGTGAGTGACACGGCTGAGTATGGTGGCATGACTCGTGGGCCGCGCCTTATTACACCTGCGGTAAAGGCTGAGATGAAAAAGATTCTTGAGGAGGTTCAGGATGGCCGTTTTGCTAAGGAGTTTATTGATGAGTGTAACGGCGGTTACAAAAACCTCAACAAGCTGAGAGAGGATAACCGGAACCATGCTATTGAGAAGGTTGGCGCTAAACTTCGCGATATGATGAGCTGGCTGATAAAGAAATAATTTTTATCAACCTTACTCATAAAACAAGCATGTATAAGATTGTATCGATACCGGGTGACGGTATAGGACCCGAAGTTGTTGCGGGAGCTGTTGCTGTGTTGCAGCAGCTTTCGAAAAAACACGGTTTTGAATTAGTTATCGAAGAGCATCCGTTTGGTGGTGCTTCGTATGATTTGCATGGCGAGATGCTTACTGATGCTACGCTTGAGGCGTGCAGAAACTGCGATGCGGTTTTGCTTGGTGCAGTTGGCGGGCCAAAGTGGGAATCGCTGCCCCATGAGCACAAGCCGGAAGCTGCGTTGCTTAAAATCCGTAAGGAACTTGGGCTTTTTGCAAACCTGAGGCCTGCGAAAGTTTACGATGCGCTGATTGATGCGTCGTCGCTTAAGGCTGATGTCGTGCGTGGAACTGATTTTCTTGTGTTTCGTGAGCTTACGGGGGGTATTTATTTTGGACAACCTCGCGGTTATGACGATAACAGGGGTTGGAACACTATGGTGTATGAACGCTATGAGGTGGAGCGCATTGCTCGTCTGGCGTTTGAGGCTGCCCGGAAACGTGACGGAAAGGTTATTTCGATCGACAAGGCGAATGTACTGGAGGTTTCACAGTTCTGGAGAAATGTTGTCCATGAAGTACACAAGGATTTTGCTGATGTCGTGTTGAGTGACATGTATGTGGATAATGCTGCAATGCAGATTGTGAGGAATCCGAAACAGTTTGACGTTATTGTTACGAGCAACCTTTTTGGTGACATTTTGAGTGATATTGCCGGTATGATTACCGGTAGCCTTGGTATGTTGCCTTCAGCAAGCATTGGGACGAAATATGCCTTGTATGAGCCGATACATGGCAGTGCGCCTGATATTGCAGGGCAGAATAAGGCTAATCCTATTGCGACTATTGCATCTGTGGCGATGATGTTTGAACATAGCTTTGGGTTGCCGGAGATTGCACGGGAGATTTATAAGGCGATTGAAGATACGCTTGCCCAGGGGCTCAGGACAGCGGATATTGCGAGTCCTGAAGAGACGGCTTTGTCGACTACTGATATGACTGCTGCAATTGTAAGGCAGTTGGGTGCTTGATGGTGATTCGGTTAAATAAGGACGGGGAGTGTGGCCAGTGAAAGAAAAAATTATTGTTTTTGATACGACGTTGCGTGATGGCGAGCAATCGCCAGGCGCTTCCCTTAATGTTCAGGAAAAGGTTGAGATAGCTCGCCAACTTGAAAAGCTTGGTGTTGATGTTATTGAGGCCGGTTTTCCGGCTTCGTCGCCCCTGCAGCTTGAAGCTGTTAAACGGGTCAGCGCGGAGTCGACGGCTATTGTGACGGCTTTGGCAAGAGCGGTTGAAAACGACATCACTGCTGCCTGGAAGGCGTTGAGCCAGGCTAAAAAGCCTCGAATCCATACGTTTATAGGCACTTCTGACATCCATATTGCGGGCAAGTTCGGCAGTGACCGCTACGGGGTGAGCCTGCAGGAAAAACGGCAGACCATTTTAAACATGGCTGTTGATGCGGTGACCTTTGCCAAAACGTTTACTCCTGATGTTGAGTTTTCGGCTGAGGATGCCGGAAGAACGGATCAGGTGTACCTTGCTGAAATTATTGAAGCTGTTATTGCTGCCGGGGCTACGACGGTGAACATCCCTGATACTACGGGGTATACCTGGCCTTCGGAGTTCGGCAGGAAAATTGCTGATTTGCATAGCCGTGTTTCGAACATAGCAAATGCGGTTATCAGTGTGCATTGCCATAATGATTTGGGGCTGGCTGTTGCGAATTCGCTCAGTGCCCTCGAACATGGGGCGCGACAGGTTGAGTGCTCGATGAACGGTATTGGTGAGCGTGCCGGAAATGCTTCGCTTGAAGAAATTGTGATGGCGTTGAAGGTCCGGAGTGATTTACATAACTTTTACACGGGTATTGTTACAGAAGAGCTGTACAATACGAGCCGAATGGTTTCGACGTTTACGGGGATTATTATTCAGCCCAACAAGGCTATTGTAGGCGATAATGCGTTTTCGCACGAGTCGGGCATCCATCAGGACGGTATGCTTAAAAACCGGCAGACTTATGAGGTTATGAAGCCGGAATCGGTCGGGGTTCCTCAAACAAGTATTGTGCTTGGACGCCATTCGGGAAAGCATGGACTAAAGTCGCGTTTGCACGCTTTAGGGTATGATGTGCAGGACCAGGAACTTGAAGTGGTATACAAACGGTTTGTTGATGTTGCAGACAAAAAGAAAGAGGTTTTTGACGATGACTTGAGAGTGCTGATGGGGGATGAACGAAAAAAACCTCAGAGTGCTTATGAGCTTGATTATCTGCATATAAACAGTGGTACGGCATCAATTCCAACGGCTACGGTCAGAATCAGTCATAAAGGTCAGATATTTGAAGAATCTGCAATTGGCGACGGACCTGTGGATGCCTGCTTTAGAGCTATTGAACGTGCTCTTTCGATTGAATCGATGGTTACATCGTATTCGGTACGCTCGACTACTGCCGGGCGACAGGCACTTGGTGAGGCTCTGGTGAGGATTCGGGACAAGAATGTTTCGTTTAATGGAAGAGGGGTTTCGACTGATATTATTGAGGCGAGTGCTAAAGCATACCTTCAGGCTCTCGGGTTGCGGCAGCATCATTTTGAAAACAACATTACTGAAACTATAGAACACGGGGTTTAAGAATACCATGGCACAAACAATAACCCAGAAAATTCTTTCGAAGGCTGCAAACAGAAAGTTTGTAGATGCCGGTGAAAGCGTATGGCTGAATGTTGATATCCTTCTTACGCATGATGTGTGCGGGCCGCCGACTTTTGATATTTTTAAAGAGGAGTTTGGTGCGGATGCTAAAGTATGGGATCCAAAAAAGATTGTCGTTTTGCCTGACCATTATATTTTTACCGCTAACGAGCACGCGCATCGCAATATTGACCTGTTGAGGCAGTTTGCAAAGGAGCAGGGGCTTGAGCATTATTATGATGTGGGCACTGACCGATACAAGGGTGTGTGTCATGTGGCTCTTGCTGAGGAGGGATTTAATTTACCGGGTACTGTGCTTTTTGGAACAGATTCGCATACCTGCACTTCTGGTGCTTTTGGCATGTTTGGCACGGGAATCGGCAATACTGATGCTGCATTTATTCTTGGTACTGGCAAGCTGTGGGAAAAGGTTCCAGAATCGATGAAGTTTACGTTTGATGGGGAGATGCCGGAATATCTTACGGCTAAGGATCTGATTTTGCAGATTCTTGGGGATATTACAACTGATGGTGCAACCTACCGAGCCATGGAGTTTGATGGTGAGGCTATTTTTTCGCTGCCTATTGAGGAGCGAATGACGCTTACCAATATGGCCATTGAAGCTGGTGGTATGAATGGAATTATTGCCGCTGATGCCATTACTGAAGCGTATGTGAAGGCGAGAAGCAGTAAGCCTTATGAAGTGTTTCAGAGCGATCCGGACGCAGTTTACCACAGCAAGTACCATTACAATGTGCGTGAGCTGGAACCTGTTGTTGCCCAGCCTCACAGCCCTGATAACCGTGCTACGGTTAGAAGCCTTAAGGGTACTAAAATTACGAAGTCGTATATCGGGTCATGCACTGGAGGCAAGCTGACTGATTTTGTGATGGCGGCGAAAATACTGAAGGGGCACAAGGTTTCGGTGACTACAAATATTGTTCCGGCTACGGTAAAGGTTGCCCGTGACCTTGAATGTGAGATGTATGATGGGCAGACGCTGAAACAGATTTTTGAGGATGCCGGATGCAGCATTGCGTTGCCTTCTTGCGCGGCCTGCCTTGGTGGGCCGGCTGATACTGTTGGACGTTCGGTGGATAATGATGTGGTGGTTTCGACGACGAACCGCAATTTTCCCGGGCGGATGGGCAGCAAACATGCCGGGGTATACCTTGCTTCGCCATTGACTGCTGCTGCTTCGGCTATTACTGGTACACTAACTGATCCGAGAGATTTTCTCTGATCGAGCTTATTTGATTGGGCTACTATGGACTAACTCACTCGTTTTACGCACATGGAAAAAGTTATACAGGGAAAAGCCTATGTTTTAGGCAAAAATATTGATACTGACCAGATAATTCCGGCTGAACATCTTGTTTACAGCCTTTCGGATCCTGAAGAGGTGAAGTTATATGGCAAGTATGCCCTGTCGGGCGTGCCGCCGGAGCAGGGTGGCCTGCCTGAGGGGAATGTACCGTTTGTTACGGATGGAAGTTTTGACTCGGATTTTACCATTATTATTGCGGGTCCAAATTTTGGATGCGGATCGTCACGGGAACATGCTCCTTTTGCGTTGAAGGTTGCTGGTGTTAAGGCTATTATTGCAGAGTCGTACGCTAGAATTTTTTACCGTAACTGTGTTGATGGCGGGTTTGCGATTCCCTACGAAACCAGTGAACAGCTTAACCGGATTATTAATACGGGCGACGAGCTGAGAATTGATGTGGGTGCAAATACTTTGGAAAATATTACTCGCAACATTACCTACAAGCTTAATTCGCTGGGCGATGTGTTTAACATTGTTGAGGCTGGCGGGATTTTCAGTTATGCGAGGCAGGAAAATTTAATGGCCCAAAACTGATTTATGAATTTGACGAATAAGACTATAGAGCTTTACGATACCACTCTGCGTGATGGCACACAGGGTGAACATATAAACCTGTCGGTACAGGATAAGTTGCTTATTGCTGAAAAGCTTGACGATTTTGGGGTGGACTATATCGAAGGTGGATGGCCGAGCAGTAATCCGAAGGATGAGGAGTTTTTTATTAAGGCTCGACTGCTGAAGCTTGGGTGTGCCAAGTTGTGTGCGTTCGGGTCGACGGCGAGAAGTGTGGCGACGGTTGAAAGCGATCCTAACCTGCTTGGACTGCTGGGATCGGAAACTCCGGTTATTACCATTTTCGGTAAAACGTGGAAGGCACATTCCGTTAAAAGTCTCGGTATTTCGGATGAGGAAAATGCTGAACTGATATACCGATCGGTAGCTTTTTTAAAGGGTGAGGGTCGTGAGGTGTTTTTTGATGCTGAACATTTTTTTGACGGGTACAGGGATAATCCTGAGTTTGCCTTGAAGATGCTGCGTTCGGCGGTTGAGGGTGGAGCTTCGAGACTGGTGTTGTGTGACACTAATGGTGGATCGCTCCCCCACCAGGTGACAGAAACTGTGGCGCATGTTCTTGAGGTGACCGGGGTGCCGATTGGTATCCATAGCCATAATGACGGGGATCTGGCTGTGGCGAATTCTATAGCTGCGGTGATGGCTGGCGCTACGCACATCCAGGGAACTATTAACGGGATTGGGGAACGGTGCGGGAACACGAACCTGATCAGCGTTATACCTAATATAATGCTGAAGCTGCAGCGTTCTTTTTTGCATGTTGAGCTTCTTGACCAGCTGACTTCTCTTTCGAAGTTTGTCTATGAGATTTTGAACATGCCATCGAATACGAGGGCTCCTTTTGTAGGGAAATCGGCTTTTGCACATAAGGGCGGCATCCATGTGAGTGCTGTTATGAAGGAGAGCTCGCTATATGAACATATTGATCCTACCTTGGTTGGAAATCGGCAACGGGTGCTAATTTCAGAGCTTGCTGGACAAAGTAATATCCGCTATAAAGCTCAGGAGTTGGGGATTATTATTCCGGTAAAAAGCGATATTATTAAAAAAATTGTACACAATATTAAGGAACTCGAACACGATGGGTATCAGTTTGATGGAGCTGACGCGTCGTTTACGCTGATTTTGCAACGGGAAATGGGCAGCTTTTCACCGTTTTTTCAAGTGCTGGAATCCAAGGTCCATATTGAGTCGAGCATCAATACAAAAAATGTCGATCAAGCGGTTCTGAAGGTTAAGGTTGGCGAAGAAGTGGAACATATTGCTGCTGATGGTGATGGACCGGTTAATGCGCTGGATAAAGCGCTTCGCAAAGCACTGATCCATTTTTATCCTGAAATTAAGAGTATTAAACTGATTGACTATAAAGTTCGTGTGCTTGAGGAAAAAAGAGGAACCAGTGCTAAAGTAAGGGTGTTGATTGTTTCGAGCAATGGCAAAAATACATGGGGCACTGTTGGTGTTTCGACGAACATTATTGAAGCAAGCCTGCAGGCGCTTCAGGACAGCATGAACTATTACCTGTTTACCGTGAAGGCTGCCATCCCCCGAGTAATTCCATCCATTCAGAAATAACCTATTCCTGCCAGTTAGCATCGGGTGTGGTGCTGACTATGCTATGAGGTCTTTATAGTGTAACATTCTATTGCCTGGCAATACGTTTTTGTGTATCTTTGTTTTATACGCTTTTATTGCATCGCCTTTATTATTGAGGGTTGATTACATTCGTTAAAACAGAGATAATGCGGATACATGATCTGGATCCTGAAAACAGACCAAATGAGCGGTTTATGCTTAGTGGACCCGGGGCACTGAGTCCTGCGGAACTGTTGGCAATTATTCTGCGTACCGGTACAAAAAACCTTAATGTTGTTGATACCTGCAACGAGATCATTTCGAAATTCGGTCTTGAAAAACTTGCTGACACCACTACCCGGGAACTGCAAAAAATAAGGGGTATCGGAAAGGTTAAGGCAATGCAGATTATTGCTGTTTTTGAACTGAACAAGCGGTTGCAATATACACGCAATACTAAAAAAAAATTTAAGGCGTCTGAGGATATTTTTAATTATATGGATGGTCGCATCCCGGATGAAACAAAGGAGCATCTTTTTGTTTTACATCTGAATACGAAAAACCAGATCATAAAAAATGAGCTTGTTTCGGTTGGAACCCTCAATGCTGCACTGATTCATCCGCGTGAAGTTTTTAAGTCGGCAATCAGGGAGAGTGCTCATGCTATTATTTTGGTGCATAACCACCCTTCGGGTGACGTAGAACCTAGCAATGCTGATAAGCAGGTGACTGATTTGCTGAAAAAAGCAAGCGCCATCATCCAGATTGAGCTTCTGGACCATATAATTATAGCAAAAACAGAATGGTTCAGCTTTCGGGAGCGATCTCTTATGTGATGGAGCTCATTCCTAGCAGTTCAGGCGAATGCGTTAGTTGGAAAAGAGGTGCCGTCAACAAAGCCATTCGATGAAATTTCCCGTACGTTTTTTGCCTGAAGACCTTTCTGGGTTTTGTCGAGTTCAAAGTCCACGGCAGCATCCTGGGTGAGTACTTTGAACGTCTGTTCAGACTGTATGGCTGAAAAATGAACAAAGATGTCTTCTCCACCTTCTGGATTCAAAAGAAAGCCATAACCCTTTTTGCCATCAAACCATTTAACTTTACTTATTGCCATGATAAACGTGCAAATTTACTTTTGTTAATGATTTGCACTACACAATGGGGGCCGCTGTGTATCTGCGGTTAATTACAGTTGAAATATATATATTTATTCTCAGTTTTTTTACTTCCCCCTTTAAATAACACCTCTGCATTACGGTTTTTATTACTTTAATCTAGCGGCTCATAAATATTTTATAGCTAATAACCTCCTTATGACACCTATAAGCACATGAAAAAAATCATCATTATTACGGGAGCTGGAAAGGGCATTGGAAAAGCTATTGCTCTTGATTTTGCAAAAGCCTGTTTAAAACCCGGCGACTTTAACCCGGTGTTGGTGCTTGTGTCGCGAACTCTGTCGGAACTTGAAGATGTTGCTGCGGAGTGCCGATCTTACGGAGCTGAAACTGATACGGTTCAAATGGATATTGCGGATATTAAGGAGGTTAAGGGCCTTGTTGCGAGAACGCTTGAGCGGTTTGGAACGATTGACTGTTTAGTCAATAATGCAGGTGTTGGCAGGTTTAAACCTATTGCGGAAATAACTGAGGAGGATTTTGATTATACCATGTCGGTAAACCTTAAGGGGACTTTTTTCCTGACTCAAAAGGTTTTTTCGATTATGGAAAAGCAACAATCGGGGCATATTTTCTTTATTACGTCTATTGCTGCTGAAATGGCATTTAAGAGTTCATCGGTTTACTCGATGTCGAAGTTTGGCCAGAAAGGCTTGGTTGAGGCTCTGCGACTGTATGCCAGGGAGTGTTGTGTCAAAATTACCAATGTTATGCCTGGTGCGGTTTACACGCCTATGTGGGGCGAGGTACCTGATGCGTTAAAATCGTTTATGATGATGCCTGAAGATATTTCGGGGAGTATTGTGAGCACTTATCTGCTGCCTGCGCGTACGACAGTGGAGGAGCTTGTGTTCAGGCCTGTCGGTGGTGATATTAATGAGTAAACTATTGAATATGCAGTTGTGGGAAAGCCGATTTTTTTCGTGTATTTTCTGGTTCTTTTTTTAAACCCTAACGTTGTGTAGAATTAACTATGAGTCTGAAAGAAAAAATTGATCTGGATCTAAAAAATACAATGAAAAGCGGTGACAAAGACCGCCTGAATGCTATTCGATCGATCCGGGCCGCACTTCTTGAAAAAGAGGTCTCTATACGTGTTGGCGGCAAAGGTGTGCTGAGTGATGAGCAGGAAATAGAGGTACTGGTAAGTGTTGCAAAAAAACGCAGGGATGCTATTGAGCAGTTCAATGCGGGGAACCGTCCGGATCTTGCGGAAACTGAAACGCTGGAACTTCGTGTTATTGAGGAGTACCTGCCTGAACCGGTTTCGGATGACGATGTAAGGGCCGTTGTTGAGGGTGTTGTTGCAAAAACCGGTGCTTCATCCATGAAAGACATGGGCAAGGTAATGGGTGAGGCTATGAAAGCTCTTAAGGGGAAGGCTGATGGCACGAAGGTTCAGGAAATTGTCAAAGCTCTTCTTTCTGCATAACAACATTCTTTATACATCATGCTTGATATAAACGTTATCCGTCAGTTTCCTGAGGAAATTATTGCCATGCTGCACAAGCGGCAACTTTCGGCGGAGGAACCTAAACTTCTGGAACTTCTGGAACTGGACAAAAAGCGCAAGGGGCTGGTACAGCGTTCGGACGATCAGAAGGCTTTGCGTAATAAGGTATCGAAAGAGATTGCTGAAATTAAAAAAAGCGGTCAGGGCTCTGGTGATGAACTTATCCTTGAGATGAAAATGGTTTCTGAGGATATTTCTACCATGGATTCGATGTTGGGCGGTCTTGAGGTGGAAATGGAAAATATTCTGCTGGGTCTTCCCAATAAACTGCATCCTTCGGTGCCTGTGGGGCGAAATGCGGAGGATAACCAGGTTTTTAAAGAGAAGGTGAGCTTTGAGCATGATTTGAACTTTACGGTTAAAAACCACCTCGATTTGGGTCGGTCGCTCGGAATTCTTGATTTTGAGCGAGGTGCCAAGGTTTGCGGGGCGGGGTTTCCGGTCTATATCGGCAAAGGTGCACGGCTTGAACGTGCCCTGATTAATTTTATGCTGGACTTCCATGCTGAACAGAACGGGTATACGGAGGTGTTTCCGCCTTTTATGGTGAATCAGGAGTCTTTGAGGGGTACTGGACAATGGCCGAAATTTGCGGATCAGGTGTACCATATTAATGAGGATGACCTGTATGCGATTCCTACTGCTGAGGTGCCGGTAACGAATTTACACCGTGGCGAAATGCTTGATAATAAGGCTTTGCCGATTTCTTATGCTGCTTATTCGGCATGTTTTCGTCGTGAGGCTGGCAGTTATGGCAAGGATACTCGGGGGTTTTTGAGGGTGCATCAATTCAATAAGGTTGAAATGGTGAAGTTTACCAGACCGGAGGAATCGTATGATGCACTTGAACAGATTCGTGAGCATGCTGAATCAATTCTTGTGGCTTTGAAAATACCTTATCGGGTTCTTTTGCTCTGCAGTGGAGATATTAGTGCGAATGCTGCGAAATGTTACGATATAGAGGTATGGTCGCCGGCGGAGGAGAAGTATCTTGAGGCTTCGAGCTGTTCGAACTTTGAGGATTACCAGGCCAGGCGAGCTAATATTCGGTTTAAGCCTGACAGCAAGTCGAAACCTGAGTTTGTGCATACGTTGAATGGGTCAGGTCTGGCTACCTCCCGGCTGATGGTTTCGCTGCTTGAGCATTACCAGACTCCGGAAGGCAATATCATGGTGCCTGAGGTGTTGCGGCACTATACGAGGTTTGATGAGATTACTCAGGCTGCGGGGTAGGCTTGCAATGCCCTGCCATCAAGAAATTCGCGAACCATACGACTGACGGTTTGGACGTCGATTAAAAATGAGTCGTGTCCGTATGGTTCGTCGAGGTAGAGTATGCTTGAATGTGGCATATACTGTGCGAGCTCTTCCTGCTCTTCTTTTGGATAGAGGATATCGGAGTTGATGGAGAGGATTTCGATGGGGATCTGCAGTGCTTGCAGGACATCATAATACTCTCCCCTGCCCCTACCAAGATCGTGCGTGTCCATGGCTTTTGTAAGGGTGATGTAGGTGTTGGCATCAAACCGTTTGACAAGCTTTTTTCCCTGATGGTGCAGGTAGCTTTCGGCTTTGAAGGTGCCTGTGCTGCTCTGGACTTCTCGTCCAAACCTTGACTGGAAGTTTTCGAAGCTTCGGTAACTGCACATGGCCATCATTCTTGCGGCCCCGAGACCTCGTGCGGGTGGATGGCTTTGCAGGTACCATCCGTCATTCCAGTCGCGATCGGCATAGATGGCTTGCCGTTGTGCTTCGCTCTGGCCTATGCACCATGCGGAATGCCGGCCGGATGCTCCCATTGGCATCAGCGCCTGAACAACTTCAGGGTAGAGATATCCCCATTCAAGTACCTGCATGCCGCCAAGTGATGCTCCTACGGCGAGTTTGACTCGGTCGATTCCCAGATGACTCAGCAATCGACGCTGTACATGCACCATGTCCCTTATGGTTACTATTGGAAAATCGGGACCGTAATGCTTTCCAGTAAGGGGGTTCTTCGATAGCGGGCCTGTGGTGCCGTAACAACTGCCGAGAACGTTGCTGCAGATAATGAAATCGGTGTTTTCATCGAATGCTCCCCCTGTTGAAAACATTCCTTCCCACCAGGCATCGGCATCTGCAGATCCGGTCAGTGCATGACATATAAGGACCACATTATCTTTGCGGGAGTTAAGTTTTCCCCAGGTTCTATATGCTACCCGCACTGAGGGAAGAAGCCCGCCAAGTTCGGGGGCATAGGATTCGATTGTATCGAAGTAATGCGTTTTAGTGGATATGATATCTGAGTATGCTCTCATTGGTTCAATCAATGGAAAATGCCGCTATCGCACCCGTGAGGGAGAGTAACCCTTCAAAAAAAAGAGCTAGTGCGGAAAATATCTGAAGAGAGGTATGAACATGAGGCAATGCATGCATACCATCATCATTCCCGGTTATTTTTCCGGGATGGAATTGGCACCGCTCATTGTGCAATGACGGTTGCCAAGGCTTCTTTGGGCCAGTCCCTCCACCTTTCTGGATGATAGCTTGAAATCTTAAAAAGAACATTTATTAATGTTCAATCTACAACAGGGATTAGTATTTTACAAACTGCCATAAGGTACCAATGCACTTAAATGATTTTTATTATTACTCATGATCACAGCTCGGGAACTTGCTTTTAATGCTCTGCAGAAAATTGAAACTGAAAAGAAGCGATCTGACCAGATTTTACATAGAATGCTGCAGCATTCTGTGCTTAACCGCATCGACAGGGCTCTATCGACCGGATTGGTCAATGGTGTGCTGCGTTACAGGCTTCAGCTGGATTTTATTATCGGTAAATTTTATCACCATAAGCTTGATAAAGCTTCGCTTGTTATAAAAAATATTCTCCGACTTGGTGTCTATCAGATTCTGTTTCTTGACAAGGTACCTGATTGGGCGGCAGTTAATGAGTGTGTGAAGCTGGCGAGAAAGTATAAAGGTGACCGTATGTCGAAACTTGTCAATGGTGTTTTGAGGAAAATAACCTCTGAAGGTGTGACTCTTGATGAGTGGCTGAAAGATAAAAAACCGGAGGAACAGCTTTCTCTTAAATACTCTCACCCGTTGTGGCTTGTGGAGCGATGGATGAACACGTATGGACGTGAAAAAACTGAGGCTATTTTAGCTTATAACAATGAGTTTCCGCTGTTGGGGTTCAGGATAAACCGTTTGAAAACGTCGGGTGAGCAACTTTTTCTGGATCCCGCTCTGGAAGGTGTTTCCCGTGAATTGTGCGGGGTTGATAACTTTTTTCTTTCGAAGGAGTTTATCAGTTTTGAACCTGCGGTGAATGATGGACTTCTTACGGTTCAGAATCCAACGCAAAGTTTGGCTTGTCTGTTGCTGGATCCTAAGCCGGGCAGTGTTGTGCTTGACTTTTGTGCTGCCCCTGGAGGTAAAGCTACGTTTATTGGTGAACTGATGGAAAATAGCGGTGAGGTTATTGCTGTGGACCTTTATGAGCAAAAACTTTTGAAAACGGAATCGCATGCCAAGGCTCTTGGGATTACTATAATACATCCTGTTGTGGGGGATGCACGAAGCTTTGTGCCGGATGTTCGTCCTGATGCCATCATTCTTGATGCTCCGTGCACGGGGACCGGGGTACTTGGAAGACGCACTGAGTTGCGGTGGAAAGTTAACCCGGGTATGCTTCTGGAACTGCAGAAGTTGCAGGCGGAGTTGCTTGACCATGCGGCTGATTTGCTTGATGTGGATGGTGTGATGGTGTATGCGACGTGCTCGATTGAGCCTGAAGAAAATATGTTGCAGGTTAAATCTTTTCTTGATAGACATCCTGATTTTGTTGCTGATACTCAATATGGCGGGGTGCCTCTCGATTTTTTGAAGCATTTATCATCTGCTGGCGCTGTCCTTACGTTGCCGGGGGAGTATCCTGGATTTGACGGGGGGTTTTGCCAGCGACTGCGTAAAGTGAGCATGGTTTCGAATGAATAACTTGCTTAAGCAATACCGTGGTATTCTTGAGAGTTTTTTGAACTATATGCTGATTGAGCGTAATTTTTCAGCAAATACCAGGGAGTCGTATAGCAACGACCTTAAGCGGTATTTACTGTTTATGCAGCAAAGCTCTTTATCGCTTGAGGCGATAGAGCCTAGTCATATCAATGAGTTTATTAATGAGCTTTTCTTGATGGGGTTGGAGGCTAGTTCTATGGCGAGAAATATTTCGGCTATTCGATCTTTTCATAAGTTTCTTATTTCGGAACACACGCTTTCTGTTAACCCTGCGGAAAACCTTCATCTGCCGAAACTTGCCAGATATCTTCCTTCGGTGTTGACTGTTGATGAAACAATGCGGATGCTTGAGTCGCCTATGAATCAAACGCCTTGTGGGAAATATTTTTTGCGTGACAAGGCTATACTTGAACTTCTTTATGCGTCGGGTATAAGGGTGAGTGAACTGGTTAACCTTCAACAACAGAATCTTTATCTGGAATCAGGCTTTATACGAATTTTTGGTAAGGGATCAAAGGAGAGGCTGGTACCGGTTGGAAGTTCTGCCGTTACGTGTGTTAACCGGTACATTACGGAGCTTCGTATAGCACTTGTATCGGGCAAATCGGATGATTATCTTTTCCTTAATGCTCGAGGAATTAAGCTTACGCGTATGGCGATTTTTTCGATGGTGCGTAAATATGCGGTTCGTGCCGGGATTGACAAACGTATCAGTCCGCATACGTTCCGACATACTTTTGCGACACATCTGCTTGAGGGAGGGGCTGATCTTCGTGCTGTGCAGGAAATGTTAGGGCATACTTCCATTGTGACAACACAGATTTATACCCATCTCGACCGTTCGTTCATTAAGGAAGTGCATAAGACTTTTCATCCGAGGGGATAAAAAAAGGTTTAACGGATTTTTTGGTTGCAGTTGCTGCCATGCCATTGAATGAATGCGTAGCTCAGCTGGTAGAGCATCTGCCTTTTAAGCAGAGGGTCGTGGGTTCGAATCCCGCCGCATTCACCATGGTGATGTTGTTGTTCAGTATCCTTTGGTCTCGAGAATAAGCCTTTTTTTGTCGTGGCTTTCCATTTCTATTCTGAAGGCTGCCAGGTTCATGTTTACATCCAGGAAGAAAAAGAGCAGTGAACTGCTGAGACAGAGCATGCTGCCGATGAATACTGCTGACAAAACCATTGGCAGATCTATATTGACCAGTGCGCTGAGAAACAGCATAATTATCAGTAACGATGCCCCGAGACAGGTCATGCAGGCCAGCAGAATAGCAATACGGATATAGCGGGCTCGTTTCCAGAGGATGGCTACCTCTTTGTTGATTCGCAGGACGTATGACTCAGGATTTGATTCCAGATTATCCAATAGGGATCTTGAACGGTCTATAATGCGGCCGAGCCTGTTGGTCATGGTTAGGAGAAGTAGACCAAGGCCTGAGATAAGAATCATGGGCCCGATTGCGGTCTGAAGTATAGGGACAAGCTCCCTGAATGAGGTAACTGACATAGTATCCTTGTTATTATCAATAAAAAAACGATCGTCATCATCATCATCAATGCGGTCCTGAAACCGATAACCATCACCTGTAACACCCTGTTAAAATAGTAATTAATACTACACACGCAACCCCGGAGGGGAGGTTTTGCAAATGAGTAACAATCCCGAGCTATCGGCTCTAATTATGGGTTAAAGGTTATAAGATCACCGGATACAGGAATAGTTGCTTTGCAGTGCAGACGTTTTTCAAGAGTGTCCCGAAATATTTTTTTAACAGGGTCGTCGCCGTGTACAACAAAGATTTCGGGTTTGTTGACAAATCCACCTGCCCAGCGCAGGAGGTCATTTTGATCGCCATGTGCTGATAAACCGCCAATGGTATGGAGTGCTGCTTTGACTTTGCAGCTTCGACCATGTATGATAACCTCTTTATCGCCGTTTACGAGGGAACGGCCCAGGGTTCCTTCGGCCTGGAAGCCGGTCATGATCAATGAGCATTCCGGACGTTCTATATTGTGTTTGAGGTGGTGCAAAATTCTGCCGCCATTACACATACCGCTTCCGGCAATGATTATTGCTCCGCTTTTTATGGCGTTGATTGCTTTGGACTGTTCAGGTCTCGGGGTGAAGTGTAGGTTTTTTATATGTGGCATTATGCTTTTATCGTTACGAAAAGCAATTGCCTCTTCGTCGTAGAGTTCGGGATAATCCCAATAAATGCTGCTGGCTTCTATTGCCATTGGACTGTCGAGGTAGACCTGCCACTGATCGAGACCCCACTGGTCGTAGTATTGACCGAAAAGGTAGAGAAGTTCCTGGCTTCTGCCGATGGCAAATGCTGGAATGAGAATGTTTCCGTTTCGGGTGCTGGATGAGCGTAGAATTTCGCCTATTTCGGCGAGCGTCAGGTTGAGCTCGCGATGAAGGCGGTCGCCGTAGGTACTTTCAAGAATTACAGCGTCGGCCTCTTCGATTGTTACGGGATCTTTCAGGATTGGACTGCTATACTGACCTACGTCGCCACTGAATACCAGCTTTTTGGTTACGGAGCCTTCCTGGAGCCAGACTTCCACAAGTGCTGAACCAAGGATGTGGCCGGCATCCTGGAGGCGAATTGTTATGCCTGGCAGAATGTGATGCTTTTCGTTATAGGGCAGGCCCGTCATGGTTGTCAGGGCGTGCAGTGCGTCGTTGCGGGTATAGAGTGGTTCTGCATGCTGGTCCTCATGTGTTTCGGGGTGTTTGCGGCGGTATTCGGCATCACGTTCGCCCAGGGATGCTGAGTCGAGCAAAAGAACTTTGCAGAGATCTACGGTGGCATGCTGTGTGTAGACGGTGCCTCTGAAACCCTGTTTTACCAGTAATGGTAGACGGCCTGAGTGGTCTATATGTCCGTGGGTAAGCACAACGGCACTGATTGATGCGGGATCGAAGGGAAATGGCTGGTGATTGAGGGCTTCGTCTTCTCGGGAGCCTTGGATCAAACCGCAGTCCACAAGAATCTTGTACCCGTTCAATCTAAGAATGTGAGAGGAACCGGTCACTCTGTCTGTTGCGCCGTAGAACTGAAGTTCCATCATTGTGGTCTATCCTTTATTATAGGATTGTTCAGTGATCATCCCTGAAAAACCGGAATCAGTACTTACAATATACAATAAAGAGGAAGCGTAAGAAAAGAGAGTGATGTTCGGGAACGGGTATAAAAAAAAGCGGGGAATTACTTCCCCGCCTGAATTTCGCTTCGTTTAGGTTTAGCCCTTGCGTTTCTTTTTGCTGCCTGTGAAGAATGCAGTTTCTTTTCCGGCTGGCTTAAATGGCTTTTTGAAGGGCTTTTTTATTCCGTAAGGTGATGACTGGCGCTCCTGATCTTCCATTTTGGAGAGTCGTAGCTGACGTCCACAAACTCTTACTTTACGGAGTTCGTGAAACACGTCTTCTGGCATTCCTTGTGGAAGTTCTACAGTGCTGTATGAATCGTTGATTGATATTTGTCCGACTGATTCAGGATCAAGGCCGACTTCGTTGAGTATGGCTCCGAGAATGTTACCGGCTTTTACGCCATGGGTACTGCCGACTTCGATGCGGTACCTTTCTTTGCCTTCTTCACCATAGGTTTCGTCCTTTTTCCTTCTTTTTACTGGTCCACGGTCTCGGTCTCGGTCTGAGCTGCGGTCACGGTCGAATCCATCGCGATCTTCACGTGGTCTTGGCTTTTCGGGCTTGTTTGATAGAAGAAGCGGGGTTTCGCCCTGAACCATGGAGGCTAGTGCTGCAGCGGCTTCTAGTGCCGGAACATTATGTTCGTGACAGTATTGCTCGATCAGGTTGGTAAAAAATCCAAGATCTTCGGCGGCAATGGTATCGGTAATTTTTTGATTGAACTTTGCTACCCTCTTGTTGTTGATAACTTCTGTGGAAGGCAATTCCATCAATTCGATTCGACTATGAGTAGCTTTTTCTATGGAGTAAAGCATATTTTTCTCTCGTGGAGAGACAAATAAAATGGCATCTCCTGCACGTCCGGCTCGACCTGTTCGTCCTATGCGGTGCACATACGATTCGGTGTCGGATGGGATGTCGTAGTTGATAACATGGCTGATGCGTTCGACATCGAGTCCTCGTGCAGCAACATCTGTTGCAATAACAATGCTTAGTGCGCCGTTCTTGAGTTGCTCGACTGTTCTTTCACGCTGGTTCTGGGGCATATCGCCGTTAAGGGCTGCTGCTCCATATCCCCTTGCCTGTAGTTTTTCAGCAAGTTCGAGGGTCATGGTTTTTGTGCGGACAAAAATAAGCATTCCATCGAATGGCTCGACTTCAAGGATTCGGGTAAGTATGTCGATTTTGTGGCTTCCACCAACAATCCAGTAACGCTGGCGTATGGTGTCGACTGTTGTGGTTTTGGTCTGGATTGTAACTTCCGCCGGATTATTCAGGTATTTTTGTGCAATACGGCGAATAACGGAGGGCATGGTTGCTGAAAATAGAGCTACCTGGCGGCCTTTTGGAGTCTGGTCGAGAATCCATTCGACATCGTCAATAAATCCCATGCGAAGCATTTCGTCTGCTTCGTCGAGTACAAGGCATTTCAGTGAGGAGAGGTTAAGTGAACCGCGTCGCATGTGGTCCATAACTCGACCTGGTGTGCCTACAACAACGTGCACGCCGCGTCTGAGCATGCGAAGCTGAATGCCGTAATCCTGGCCTCCGTATATAGGTATAACATGGAAGCCTTTGAGGTATTCTGCGTAGCGCTGAAATGCCTCGGCAACCTGTATGGCAAGTTCTCTTGTCGGTGCAAGCACAAGAGCCTGGGGTTCGGCTTGTTCGAGAGTGATATTTGAGAGTATCGGAAGGGCAAACGCTGCTGTTTTTCCGGTACCGGTCTGTGCCTGACCGAGGACGTCACGCCCTTCAAGAATAAGTGGAATTGTTTGAGCCTGAATGGGAGTGGGGTTTTCGTACCCGACTTCTGCGAGGGCTCGCATTATAGGTTCGGCGAGCTGAAGGCTGTTAAATTCCTGCGGCAATAATTGCTGTTCTTTCATTTTTGGTGTTCCTGATTCCAAATCATTGAGTAAAAAAGCCTCGTATGAGGCGGGAGTGGCAGCAATGCAGGAAAGAAAAAAAATGAAGAAGAGTTCTCATCAACCGAAAACATCCGGGCAACTTCAGACAATACCGAGCGCCATTGTTTCGTCACAAACACTGGAAATATTGTAGTCTGTTGGACTATATATCCCTGCGTCCTTTCTTAGCATATTCACCACGCATTAAAAACGTCAGCATAGTACGATTTTTTTTGGCTAAAGACGAATTTATTTATGGTTGTTGAGGTACCGTGATCCATGAACTTCAGGATATGCATGAAACTTTGCATTTTTTTGGGGGAAATAAGCTGATGGGAGTCGGCTTGTGACTTTTTTATTACCTTTACGGTGGTTCCCTGTGTTTACACAAGCAAGATATAATATCTGATGCCTAGTTTTTCCCTCTTTTTGTATACTCTGGTGTTTCCCCTTATTTCTGGTACTGCTAGACTTTTCAGTCCTTTTTTTACTAAACTTCGAACTTTTTTTGAGGTACGAAACGGGGTGTTTCGTGAGCTTGAAAAAAAAATCGGGGCACTCTCCTCTTCTGCTTACAGGGTATGGATACATGCTGCGTCGGTGGGAGAATTCGAGCAGGCACGTCCGATAATTGCGTCTTTGAAAGCGAAACGATCGGACATTATTTTTTTTGTATCATTTTTTTCTGATTCGGGATATAACGCGAGATTAAACTTTCCTGCAGCTGCTGTGTTTTATCTGCCGATTGACACGGCGAATAATGCTAAAAGACTGGTCTCATTGCTTAAACCTGATGTTTTGCTTTTGATGCGTTACGATTTTTGGCCTAATCACCTTGTGGAGGCTAAAAAATTCGGCACAAAGCTGATTCTTGCGGCTGCTGTGCTGCAGGAGAATTCCCCTTACTTTAATCCGATACTGAAACGTTTTTATCGCAGTATTTTTTCCCTTTTTGATTGGATCTTTACGGCTTCACCAAATGACATGATTGCGTTCAAAGAAAAATTTATGTGTCGTCAAACCGAAACTGCTGGAGATCCCCGGTTTGATCAGGTCTTGATGCGCAGTAAAAATTTTTCGGATAAGGTTGAGAGTCTCAAACCTTTTTTCAGAAACCGAACGGTACTTGTTGCTGGTAGTGTGTGGGAAAAGGATGTGAAGTTGATTCTTTCGTCGTGGCAGGAACTCGAAGAACAGCCTGCGCTTATTCTTGTGCCGCATCAAGTTCATCCTGAACATACGGCAACTCTCTGCGGGGAGCTTCAGAACCGATCGATTGCATTTACAATGGTTTCGGCTTTGAATGATTCTTTCGATCCTGACAGACAAGTTCTGGTGATTGACCAAACAGGTTATCTTGCTGAGTTGTATGCAATCGCTTCTTTAGCTTATGTTGGCGGGGGGTTCGGGGTGAATGTGCATAATACCCTGGAACCAGCTGTTTATGGGATTCCTGTGGTGTTCGGCCCGAATTTTCATAACTCTCCTGAGGCAGAAGCTCTTGTTGCTGTCGGAGGTGCTGAAGTTATTTATAATCAGGCAACACTTTCAGCTGCTCTGAATGTGCTGGTTACGGTCAGCGTGGAAAGAAGAAAGAGAGGGCTTTTGGCTAAAAAATTTGTTACGGACAGGTCCGGAGCTACTGAGAAAATTGCTGACAATATCGTAAGCATGCTCCATTGACATAATTTTTTATTCCCCATAGAAATATGACAATGGCTCACGCTTTTATTGCCTCTCACTTGAGCTGGGATGAGGGGTTTAGAGTATCCTTAACTGCCTTGATCGGTTCAATTTTTGGTAGTGTAATAGGGCGTTTACGATACCTTTTTGACCATCCCTGTATGGTGAGGGCTTTAAACGTCTGGGGTCCGGTCAGGTTTCCTGTGATTTTTAAATATTTGCCGGATATAATTCGAGTGCCTGTCCGCACTTCCGCATTGCTGATATCAATCTGCCAGATTTTCTTTTTAAAGTCTCGTATAACGAGAATTTTTTGGTCCTTTTGGTACTGAATAACTTTGCCCCCGAGCAAGCCTTTTTCTGCGTGTGTCCATCGGTGTTCATTGGCGTAAACAAGTTTGTTGTATACATGAACATTTTCAATAAGATAAAGATGGATGTACTTGCCGACATCGATGGTATTTAATCCAACACTGAGCAGAAGACTTGCAAACAGTGCTCCTGCTATTACTTTTGTTGTTGCGTACTGGTAGCCTTTTTTGGTGTGACGAAATCCGAAATAGGCTACAAGAGTGAACAGGGCAAGCGCTCCCAGCCATATATAGGGGATACTTGCAACAATCTCGGCAACCAGTGGACGTTCTGCCAGGAATAAATCGATGTATTCGTGGTCTTCAATGAAATCATTATCAATGAAAACATAAATCGCTGTTGCCATCGCAATGCTGCCGGTTAGGACAGAAATTACTGCAAGCAACCAAAATCCGAAACGTTGAAGCGCAAAGTGCCATTTTGGAATAGGCACGGCCTTTCTTTTTTCGATTTCTTCTAAAATTGTTTTGGATCTGTCCTTGAGCATAATCATTATGTCGAACTCGCTTCTAAATAACTTTTTATCTTTTTCTTGGCCCGATTAATCATTGTCGCTACAGTGCCCTGCGGGAGTTGCAGAATATCGGATATTTCTTCGTAACGTTTTTCTTCAAAAAATTTCAATACAATAATTTCTCTGCTTTTGGAATCCAGCCTGTCAACTGCAGATTGCAGTTCGGTTGCGGAGTACTTTTGGCCATTTTGAGTTGTCAGGTCAAAGTCGTCAGCAACTTTTTCAAATAGATATAGGTCACCCTCTCTTTCTAATACACTCGGACCGTTCTTTTCCTTTCGAAAAAAACTGATTATTTCATTATGTGCAATTCTGTAGATCCACGATGAAAACTGAAGCGAGTGATCGTAATCGTTAAGATGAGTGTAGGTCTTGATGAAAATTTCCTGCAGCAGGTCCTGTGCCGTTGCTTGATCTCTGCATCCTAAACGGGTTATATATCGTAAAAGCGGTGCTTCATATCGACGAACGATTGCAGCAAATGCCTGTTTATTGACAAGCGTTTTAGAAACCAGTTCCTGATCGGTGATCTGCTGTTGCTCTTTTTGTCGTGAAGGTTCGGCCATATCCCGTTGAAAAATCCTGAATTTCGGTGGTTCAAGCTTTGTTGAGCAGCTATAGCCTAATGGACTATCTAATTACGTAAAAATTGATCTGCTGTGTAGCTGTGCATTTAATCCAGTCGGGGCTTGACTCCCTTGATATCATGGAAAGATACAACACCTAGCAGGACATCTTGTTCATCAGTTATGGGAATGGCTCGGAAGGAGTAACGTGTAAACATGTCTACAGAATCCTGAAGGGTATCATCCGGATTGAGTGTGATGAGACTGTCTGTCATGATTTCGCCTAGTGTCTGCTCTGGTTCTGCAGCTATCAGCTCTCTTAGATCGACAACTCCCTGCAGGATGTTTTCTTCATTGACAACATAGACGTACATAATGACATCCATATCGCCGGCAACTTCACGATAATTGTTAATGACATCCCTGACAATGGTCTCAGACGGTCGTTTGATAATCTGCTGCGTAGAGTAGAGCATGATGTTTTCATCGTGCTTATCGATCATCTGCTGCACCCTCTGCTTGTTTTCAATGTCAACAAACTCGATAATTTCATCGGCCTCCGAAGCAGGCAATGCCGAAAGGATATCGGCAACCTGCGCAGGACTCATTTCATTGATTAATTCGGCAGCCCGTTCTTTTTCCATTGAACGGATTAGCTCCCGCTGTACTCTCGGCTCAACCTCTTCAAGGGTATCAGAAGCCAGTTCCGGCTCGATCTGGTTGAATACGGCCATACGCTGACTACCATCCAGCTCCTCGAGAATATCAGCCAGATCAACAGGATGAATGTCGTTGATGTTTTCCTTGAGAACATTGAGCTTGACATTACCTTCAAAGCTGCCGATAGTCTCCGGCAAAGGCTGCACATAAAGCCAGGAGATACTGGATCCCTCTTTGTATTTTGCAAGATAATTCGCAAGCTTTTTAAACCCCATTCGCCGGAGAATACGAAAACGGTTGAAATCTACATCAGTGACAAAAAGGCGGTCGTTCTGAAACAGTAGCTTGACATCATACACCACTTCAATCTCGTGATCATCCATATCAAGGATCTTTTTATCAAGTATATAATCTTTCAGAAAAATATGGTTGTCGAGGGGGTTCAGTTCATACCCTTCAGTGCTGGTGATTTCTGAAACAATCTCCGTGTTGGATATCAAGGTGATTTTATCCCAAGGCAGCAGCAGGAGGGGATCTCCATAAGGCTGGTGAACCAGCAGGTGGGTAACTTCAGGAACTTTACCAGCGTTTTCCTGTATCACGAAATCTTTAAGCTTGCCGATTGAACGTGTTTTCAGATAGACTCGGCGTCCGACAATTTCGGTTAGATAAAATTCACGATCCAGTATAGTAACCATGTTGTCGTGTTTGGGGTTTTATAAAACAGTGATGAATTTGTAGATCATCAAAAGCACCAGCACAAAAAGGTATATCCTGAGAACCGCCAGAGAGAATTTAACGCCTTTCGACATTTCAATCTTTGGTTTTCCATAACGCTGGTTTATCTCACGAATCTTGCTTCTAAACTGTTTGAGCATCCTCATTTTGTCGCTTCCTCTCGGATTACTGGAAAAGATTAGGAAAAAGTGCACTGACACCATACAAAGTCGAGAGTACGATAATTAAAACAACAATGATAACACTGACAGTATTCTGCAAAGGAGTATTGGCATACTCACCCATTGTCTTTTTATCGTTAAGCAGTAATATCAAAAAAACCAGTGCTGCAGGCAGCAAAGTCACCGCAACAACTTGAACAAACAGAGTAATGAGCACGAGAGGAGCGCCAGGTATAAGAGGAACAACACCTGCAGTAGCAAGAGTAAGAAAAAAAGAAATATAGAACCAGGGAGCTTCCTTCACCTTCGTGTTAAGCGAGTGGGCCCATCCGAAAATTTCTCCAAACGCCCACGAACTTGCCAGTGAAATGCAGATTGCCCCAAGCAGACCGGCGTCAAACAATCCAATAGCCATGAATGCACCAACATAATGGTTAGTCTTCATCAGCATTCGCGCTGCTGTAGCGGCATCGTCGATTGGAGCTCCATTCAGTAGTGTCCCGGTTACAATCACAATAAATATCGCAACGACAACAGTGATGATAGAACCAATCAAGGTATCAAGTTTACCCATGTTGATATCCTTTTCTTGTAATCCTTTATCAACAACAGAGCTCTGCTGGAAAAACAGCATCCATGGAGCAATAGTCGTCCCGATATTAGCCATGAGCAAAAAAAACAGCTCATTATTGAATCCACCAGGCAGATTAGGAATCAATCCCTGACCTAAAATACTTGATACTGAAGGGTTGACCATAAAGGCCGCCGGAATATAAATCAGGTTCAGCAAGCAAAAGCCCAAGGCAATCTTTTCCCATGTCCAGTATCGGCCATTGAGAACAATAATGCTCATAAGGAGCACAACCAGAATCACGGTTATCCATGCAGGGATACCGAAGATGCTTAAGGCAGCGGTCATGCCGACAAATTCAGTGACTAGCGTCAGCCAGTCCACAAACATAAGGTCAATGAGCGAGAACCATCCCCAGAATGCGCCAAAACTCTCAAAAATAGCTTCAGCATGCCCTCGCTTGGTAACCGCACCAAGCCGAACCGTCATTTCCTGAACATAATAAGCGACAGGTATGAGAAGCAGTAAAAACCAGATGAGGTGATAACCGTATTTGGCGCCTGTGGCTGCATAGGTAGTAATACCGCCGGCATCATTGTCGGCAATCATTACGACAAGGCCCGGACCTGCAATAACAAGGTAGAGTCGAACTGCTTTCCAGACTTTTTTAAACCGGAAGTAGAGAACGGAAAAAAAATCCATATCCGTTGAGTTGGACGTTGACGAAACCCGGCATTAAAATTGAGGCGGAAAGGACTCAGGCATAACACACATAGGTGATTTTTTCAATGCCTGAAACGGGAAGGGGGTATGCATTGAAAATACGAATGCGACCAGGTTCATACTCACCATTCAATCTGGCGCAAATTTACCATTATGTGGTCACTTTACAAAGTCGTTTTTCTAATCATTTGAGAAGAAAGAAATGAAGTATATACCGTATATGTGGTATTTGATAATATTCGCTTGCAAAGCCATGAAATATTGGCCTTTATTAGCAATTGACAGCAACTGTTAAACGGTATTTTATCCCCTCGAAATTTGTCAATTTTGGGTAATAAATATTTTATTACCCGCAACCCGGTGAAAATGGCTGTATGGCAAAATTCTATGACCGCGCGAAAATGACAGACTATCCTGATGGTAAACCGTCGTTCAGGCAAATGCTTTGTAATTCAAATTATGCTTTCCTTAAGTTGTTGTCGTTTAGAATATTCATTGTTCTTGCCTACCAGATAATGGGGATCGTGGTGGGATGGCATATTTATGAGCTGACACATGACACTCTTGCTCTTGGCTTGATTGGTCTGGCTGAGGTTGTTCCGTACTTTTCATGTGCACTTTTTGCCGGTTATGCAATTGATCACTATTCCCGACGAATGTTCGGTGTGGTGGCCTGTCTGATGTTGGTGGTCAATGCTCTGACACTTACTGCTGTTTCGATTGGATGGATCAGTGGTAATCCTTCATTGTGGATATATGGATCTATAGCTTTTGGAGGTGTTGCACGCGCTTTTCTCGGGCCTTCGTATAGTGCGATGTTTGCTCTTGTTTTGCCTCGAAATCATTATGCGCATGCATCCGGAATCGGCAGTTCAGTGTTCCAGCTGGGACTGGTTATGGGGCCTGCGCTTGGAGGAATACTGGTGGGATGGGCTGGCAAAACTGCAGGCTATGGAGTGGCAACCGGACTCTGTTTATGCGCTGCGGCAGCGCTGCTCTCTCTCCGTGTCGACGAACCTCCTTCTGCTGGAAGTACTCCTATTTTTACCAGTATAGCCGGCGGATTGAAATTTGTGTTCAGCAACCAGATTATTCTGGGGGCCCAGTCACTGGATATGTTTGCCGTTCTTTTTGGTGGGGCTGTGTCGATGCTGCCTGCATTCATTCATGATGTCTTTCACTATGGTCCTGAGGGATTGGGGATTCTTCGTGCTGCACCAGCTATTGGCGGCATGATGACTGGTCTTTTTCTTTCACGGCATCCTATCAATTTACATACAGGACGATGGTTTCTTGGAGCTGTTGCCGGATTTGGTATTTGTATTATCTGTTTTGCGATTTCGGTGAATTTCTGGATTGCTGGACTGTTACTGCTGTCCTCGGGTGTTTGCGATGGAGTTTCAGTTGTGATGCGAACAACTATTATGCAACTTCTAACACCTGATGACATGCGTGGCCGTGTTTCGGCTATTAATGGCATATTTATCGGGTCTTCCAACGAGCTTGGTGCTTTTGAATCGGGTATCGCAGCCCGATTAATGGGGCTTGTGCCATCAGTAATTTTTGGTGGAATAATGACACTCACGGTGGTTGCTGCGACGGCTAAATTGGCTCCAAATCTTCGAAGGTTTGAGCTTGAACAACTTTATTAAACATACTGTTTTAATTGAAATCTTGAGGGTGTACTCCCCTGCCCTTTACTCGCGTTTCACTATTTTATTATTATTTATTATGTTGTAAGTGCATCAACACAGAATGTCAGGCATTCCCTGTTGAAGTAACATATCCCTCATATGTTCAAGTGCAGAAACATACCGTTGACAGATTGTGTTATATCTATTTTTTGTGTATTTGCTTCCCATGATTCCATAAAGACTTTCAGATAAGAACATTATTTATCTTGCTCCTTTGTGGGTTGTTTGATTTTTCAAGAGTTTCAGATATAAACCTTTAAAGATTAGCTTTTACACAAATGCATATTTACCGTCGACAATTAATCTTAATGTTAATCACAGTATTCTCTTGTGTTTCGTCACTTGCATCCGCTCAGGATAAACTGCTTTTTTCAGGGTTTGCTTTTTCAGGAAACTATGAGAACAGGAAAGAACTCTACCCATATTCTTCTCAAATTGAACTGTTGAAAAGTGAAAATGGACAACCACTCCTCAATAAAGTATTTTATGAAAAGGTAAAAGCTCGCCCGAATGAGGATGCAAGATTAACAACAGAACTTGGCAGAATTGGTCAAGGCAACCAAATCGCAGTTGCATTTGCCCTTACTTATGAAAAGGTCGAATACATGGAACTGGATGGCCATCTGCTTTTATTTCTTGGCATTAATGCTAATGTTCTTGCATTCGATAGAGCAACAAAACAGTTAATTGCCGCTTATCCCCTTCGTATAAGGTACCATGACACTGTCAATCAAAGGCTGAGTGATGAACAGATTACCTCATTGTTTAAAAAACTTTATTTAACCAATGAGTTGGGAATTAACCCTTTTGATGAGTGGCTTAACAAGTTTGCTCAAATAAAATTTAAAGGGCGTTATACAAAGTATTTACAAGTTAAAAATATTGATATCGAACCGGAGGCCTTGAAAATAGCCGCCGCGAATAATCAAGGCCCGAAGGCACTAAAAAATCTTATCGCTAATGAATTGGAATCGTCCATTGCCTCAACTAACAATATACCGATTATACCATGGAGCCCTGGTGAAGTTGTAGGAAGAGTAATGGCTATGAGATTCTGTGATGGAAATACGTTTAATTTAAACCTGCCGAATCCTGATTATGAAGTTGATTTTTCGCTTCGTGCTTTTCGCGGTACGGAAGTGGAAGGAGCCTACTCAAGACAAAAAATTTATAGGGTGCTGGGGACAATTAAAATTTTTCAGCCGGATATCAAGAAATATCATTTGAATGAAAATATCTATAATACTCAGATTGTGACTCTCGCAAAAGCCTATGATGCAAGAGTGGAAAATTGGGAGCAATACAAAAAAACATTGAACGAACTGCTGTATGATACTTCTAAACAGTTTTCTGCTGTAAATTCGGGCTGGATGAAGGAACATGCTTCAAGAGGTGGCGAAGCGATTGACTCTTTTCGTGATACTTCGAAATTATTTGATCAATTAAAATAACCTTGTTAATACCATGAAATTAAAATCATTATTGCTTCTTGTGGGTTTATCGCTTTTAATTACTGAGCCCTCGATAGCTGAGCCTATGAGGTCAACTCATTCTCTCTTTACTTTTCTATTTATGGCTCGTAAAGCCACGTCAATCACTCAATTTGATGAGAAAAGAACAGATGTTCGGGTACGTCGAAATACTTCGCCGGGTAGTGTAGGGTTTGTTTCGGGAACCCAGGTAGAGCAAACAGGTGGCAGTACCCAAAGAAAAGAAGATGCTGTTACTTATGCTGTTACGAGTTCGCAGGACATAGATTCTGCAATGGGTGAGGTGCTTACAACTGCTGGAATTGAGTATGCCGCGTATGATGATGTCATGATAAATGGTGGTGGTCCTGATCCTGCTGTGATTAAACCTGAATTTGTCCATAAGGATGATTTAAGCGCACAGACAAGAGCGAAAGTTATTAATGCAGCGAGAAAATGCGACGTTCGGTATTTAGCCACTGGTACAATCGATATAGGTGTTAATGATGTCGACCCGGTATCAGGCAACAAACGTGTGTATGTTTCTGTACGTGCAAATCTCTGGGATATCAGCACAACTCTTCCTAGAAAGATTGGTTCGGTCGGCCCGGTTCAGTTTTCAGGTTTAGGACCTGACCAAAGTGTTGCAAGCCGTAATGCGCTTATCGTGGCTGCTAAGGAAACAGCATTGAGCCTTGTTGATCAGTTAAATGCGAAAGGTGTTCGATAAATTATTATCAAAACCAAATTGAACTCATTATGAAGTTAAAGTCGTTGGTTCTTGTTGGAGCATCGCTACTTTTCGCATCGCCTGCTATGGCTGCTTTTGGACTCCCCAATATACTCGGTGTGAGCGAATCACATGGGGGAAAGGCAAATGTTAGAGAAGTTGTTCATGATTGTCGAAGAGCTTTGCATGAGTACCTTGAGTCACAATATCTGCTTATTGATGCTTTGGACTTGAAAGAGGAATTAGCGGCCAGAAAAGCCACGCTTAAATTTGCGGAAAAAGGTAGCGCTGCACAATCGGATGAAGACATGATAGCTGAATCCGCTGCTTGCAGTGACGTGATACAACCGCGTATTGAATCGAATAAAAGTATGGATGCTGAGCATAGAAAACTCGCTGCTGTTGCTGCCCTGAAATATGTTCGTGCTTCTTTAGAGACAAAAAAAATGGCTAGTGAGCTTACTCGTCTTGACACGGGATCGCTTGGGTTCGGTGATATTGGTCCTGTTTTGTATCTGGTTAGAAATGTTCCGCCTTTGGTTTCAAATGCGGTTTCAACAACGAGCAAGCTTATGAAATATTTATCGGCAAATAATGTGGATGTAACCGAAGCAAATAAGGCTGCGGGTGATCTTGGGGTCTAGACTAAGGCAACCTAACCATTAAAACTGATGCCAATAAAACCTTTGAGGTATTTCGTTGCTGGGGTTGGAATTATTTTTGCCGGCTCTATGATGATTTCTTGTGATAAAATACCGGACTTACCTTTCGGAGCTTCGAAAGGTAAGTTGAAAGTTGCTTCTGAGGAGCAACAAAAGAAAGAACCGGAGGGGGTGAAACCTAATACCATTATTGTATCGGGTACTGGTCCAACGGAAAAAGAGGCCATCACTGAGGCTCTGGTAATGGCTGTATCAAAGATTCGCGGCGTCAGTGTTAGCAGTGAGGATAAAAAGCAAATAAAAGAGTATCAGGAAACACATCCTGTTTTGCCTGGTCAAAAGGTAACTGAGGGATCGCATCAACAGGATGTCAGGACATCTACACAAGGTTTTATCCCTGATTATACGGTCTTGGAATCGCAGAAATCGGGATCATTGTTTTCGAGTGAATACACTGTAAAGTTAGAGGTTGTTGCGCCTTCGAAATATCATGCCGGCGTTGAAATAAAACGGAAAAAATTGGCGGTGGTGCCTTTGCGGATCCCTAAATATTCGGCTGGGGAGGGATTTGCTAAAAACTGGATGCAAGACCTGGAAGTATCTTTGGTTCAATCCGGAAGGTTTGCCATGCTTGACCGAAGCTTTGCTGAAGTTACAAAGAACGAAACTGATCAGTATTCTAACGGGGATTTTTCTGATTCAGAGTTAGCACGGCAGGGACAGAAGTCGGGTACTGATTACATTGTTACTGGTGAACTTATCAAGTACAGTTCGACCGAATCGCAAAATGATAATAAGGGAGACCGAAAAAAATCGCCTTCGAATGTTGTGGGCATTAGAATAATTGATGTTTCCACTGGTCAGGTGAAGTTTGCAAAGAATTACTCTGAAAAAGCCAATGTCGCATTTAGTGATATTATTGATTTCTTTTTCCCAATATCCCTTGTGGGTTTAAATGGGTCGGAAGTAATTATTGGTCAGGGGGGTGAAAATATAGAGGTTGGTCAGAAGTATGGCGTTTTTTCTCTGGGTCAGGTCCTGAAGGATCCATATACAGGGGAGTCTTTGGGCAGAACTGAGACCTCTGTTGGTTTGATTGAAGTCACTGCATCAGGGTTTAAAACCAGTCAGGCAAAAATCTTGAGTGGATATGAACAAATAAAGGCGGGTATTAACAGTGGCTTGATTATCAGAAAAATTAAACCTGAAGTTTTAAGTGAAAACAAAGACAATCATAAGTCTGTACATAAAACGAAAAAAATAAACCTTGAGGGTTTATGGTAATAAAAAAAAGAAATTACAGGTTGTATCCGGTTAAAATAAATGAGAGAATACTGATGAAAAATAAATTCTTAGTCATTACCGCGGCACTTGTTGGTATGGTGGTTTTGGATGTCCATATATCCTATGCTGATGCAGCTTTCTGGAAAGAGAAGGACCGGGAGGAGGCTGCAACGCAAGAGAAGCTTCATGAACAAAAGCTCGAAATCATGGATGCGAAAGCTGATGCTAAATTGCGCCAGCAGGAGGAAAAAACTGAGCAGGAACGGTTACGCTTACATCGCGAAGAGGTACGGCTTCAGGAAAAGGAGTTACAACGGGAGCGACTGCGCCCTCAGAATACCTATATCATCGTTGAGCCTTGAGCTTTTATTTAATTACAGTATAGACAAGCACCTGTTTAATCATCCATACCGAGGAGAAATTGCACCTTGTCTGATGCAACAAGGTTGAGCTGTTTTTTTTTCCTCCCGCCCCTGATTAACAAACATCATACTCACCAATTATTGATGCTTCATCAATTTTAATCGGGAGTAAGCTGTGGTGTGTTGATTGCTCTGCTATGGAACGTGCCAACTGTTAGTAGTTGAAATTTCACGTACATTCTTTGCCTGCAATCTATGACCTTTGCTGTCAAGCTCGAAATCCA
>SZXZ01000077.1 GCA_005843835.1 Chlorobium sp. | reverse complement strand
GCCTTGATTTCCAGCCATCAAGCATCTTTGCGATCTCATTGCTGGTAATCAGGCCAGCTTTAAGCTTGTCCTCTGCCATATCGACGATATCATCGACAGTTCTCAAAAGGGCGTAAATGGCAAAAATTGGGTTCTGCTGCTTTTTATGCAGAAACATGCTTGCAAGGTAGAATGTTTTAGCGTGATGCCGGGAGATTTGCCTACAGTAAGCATAAGCATTTTCGAGCGTGATCAGCTGTTCCGTTTCCTTGGCAGTATTTTTATTATTAATGCTGTGATTCATCTGATACCCGCGCTTATATTAACCTGATATGGTCACCACAGCTGTTCTGACCTCTGTAAAGGAACGCCGTGAAAGTATAAATGTGTAACTTTTTAAGGTTTTATTTCGTTAAATAAAAAGAGTTGTCAAGATAAAACAATGGTTGTAATATAGCAACATGCTTAGTTACACATCATTATAGTTCAAATACTTACGTAACCTATATATAGCCCTGTTGAATACTGTCGCCTCCGAAAACCAGAGGGAAAAAGCCATACTCGTTGGCCTTTGTTCTCCTCCCGAAACACCTAGATCTCTTGTCGAGGAATACCTCAGTGAGTTAACTTTTCTCGCCGATACAGCTGGAGCTGATGTCGTAGATACGTTCATTCAGGATAAAAAGCTGCGCGACCCTGCCTATTGCATCGGAAAGGGCAAGGTTGAAGAGCTTGTGTTGTTTGTTAAGGACAATGAAATTGATCTTGTAATTTTTGATGACGATCTTTCACCCGCGCAGGCAAGAAATCTCGAGAAAACGCTCGAGTGCAAAGTAATCGATCGTACAGCACTGATCCTGCAGATTTTTGCCATACGGGCGCAGTCTGCCCAGGCAAAAATGCAGGTCGAGCTTGCCCAGCTTGAATATATGCTGCCCCGCCTTTCCGGACAATGGACCCATTTGTCAAAGCAGAAGGGTGGAATAGGTAACAAGGGTCCAGGTGAAACTCAGATCGAGACAGATCGTCGCCTGGTTCGCAATCGTATTTCATTGTTGAAGAAAAAGCTCAAGGAAGTCTCCTTGCAGCACGATACCCAGACTCGGGGGCGGGAGGCTGTTCCGAGGGTTTCTCTCGTAGGGTATACCAACGCAGGCAAGTCAACCTTGATGAATGCACTTTGTCCCGAAGCGGAGGCATTTGCCGAAAACAGACTTTTTGCAACCCTCGACACCAAAACCCGCCGTCTTGAACTGAACATTAACAAACTCGTTCTTTTGTCGGACACAGTCGGCTTTATCCGAAAACTGCCTCACACGCTCGTTGAAAGCTTTAAGTCAACGCTTGATGAAGTGTTGCAGGCAGATTTTCTGCTCCATGTCATAGACATCAGTCATAAGGGTTTTGAGGATCAAATGCATGTAGTGCAAAGTACTCTCAAAGATATCGGTGTTGAGCATGAATACATCATTGAGGTATTCAACAAAATTGATGCCCTCGAAGATCCTTCCATCCTTCGGGACATCAGTGCAAAGTATCCTGATGCTGTATTTATTTCGGCAGTCCGGGGAATTAATATTTCCCTGCTCAAAGATATAATAGGTCAGCACGTAGCCAATGACTACCAGGAACGCTTTATCAGCGTCCATGTTTCCGACTATAAACTGATAAGCTATTTATACGAGCACACAGAAGTAATAGATAATCGTTGCATAGATGAAGAAGTCGAGCTGACCTTCAAGGTCCATAAAAACCAGCTTAAGCATATTGATTCTCTCATTAAGTCCAACGAAAAGCTCCATCATGACGCTGCAGATATATAACACCACAAAGAGAGAGCTTCCTGAGAAAATGCTTGAAAAAGCTGTTCTGATGGTGGTCAAGCACGAAGGCTGTACAATCGATACAATTGTTGGTGTCTACTGTGGCAATAAAATGATACAGCGAATCAACCGTGAGTTTTTGAACCACGATTACCCTACAGATACCATTACATTTCGCTATAATAAGGGAGAAGATATCGATGGTGAGTTTTATATTTCTCTCGATGTTGTCAAGGAAAATGCTGCAAGGTTCACCGAGACTTTTCAGCATGAACTTTTACGTGTCACCTTGCATTCAGCACTGCATCTGATTGGGTATAACGACGCGTCCCCCGATCAACGGGAAATAATGCAGCAGAAAGAAACATTGTATATCAACCTTTTCAATACTGAAAACGAACAAACCTCTTGAGAATAATGAAGAGTAGTAATGATTTTCAGGCGGAGGAGCGCTCAAAGCCATCATTCTGGAAGCGTTTCTTATTCATTACGATTACCCTTCTCATTGCGTCTCTTGCAGGCAGCATTTTTATAATGCGCTATCTTCAAGAACAGAAACGGCAGCAATTCGCAGCAAAGATAGCGACACAGTATGTCGAGATTCAGCAACAGGACATCCGGCTTTTTTCGCTTGCTTTAGCTTGGTCGGTTCGCAAAGAGTTGATGCGGTTTAACTATGATCAGGTTGATGAGTATTTTAATGAACTCATTAAAAGAAAAGGGTTTGTTGTTATCATGCTTGTTGACCCATCTGGCAATATCAGACTCTCAACCGATCGAAAGCTTCAGGGTGGTTCCTTTTCCCGCTTTTATCCGGGAATTAACCTTGGTACCTCGGAGCTGGAATCTTACCCCCTACAAAAGGGAAAAAGCATGTTTGTGGTACCTGTAATGGGACTTAACGATAAACTTGGAACAATTTCTTTTATATACAGTTATCAGGAACTATCATTACCCTGAAGTTCTGTTCAGTTTTTTTCGCAATCTGTTGTCATCCTCGACAATTATTTCCTTTTTTTATTCTTTCCTTTAACCAAAAAAAGCTACCACTATGCGAAAAGTTGTATCTCCGCTGCTTCTTGTTCTCATTAGTCTGCTGACACTCGGCGCGTGTTCGAGTAAAAAAAATGAGACCGGTTCTTCTCCAGCTACCAGTAGTCCAGGCGCCTCAATTCTTCCGTCTATCCTGCCATTCGAAGGTGTACTTACCATGCAGACCACTATTCCTGAGGCTGGTTCCACCGAAACAAAGCTTTTTATTTCCAAAGAAGGGGTAAGGACCGAAAGTTCATCCCACATGAAAAATATGCCTTCTGACATACAGATGATTGTTATTTCACCATCCGATACTCCGAATCTTGTTTACCTCATCAATACAGCACAAAAATCATATTCTGTTATTGATATCGATGCCATGAAAAAGGAGTTAGCAAATGTCAAGCAAGACGATGGATACAACAACGCAAAAATTGATAATCTTGGGAAAGAAACAGTAAACGGATACAACTGCTCTCACGTTCGAATTACCAATGGAGAGACAGTAATGGAAATGTGGGTTTCAAAAGATATACTTGATTACTTTACCTACGCCAGATTGCAAAGCGCAAATGATAAAAATATGCCTGAACTGGCTAAAAGAATGAAGGCTGCCGGACTTGATGGGTTTCCTGTAAAAATATGGCATAAAGAGGCGAACATCACTACTGAGCTGACAAAAGTTGACAAGCAAGGGCTTGATGCCTCCCTCTTCAAGGTTCCCGCCGGATATACCAAAAATGAATTCCCTGCTATGCACATCGGCAAATCTCCCAAGCATAACAAAGAGCTTGAGGCCATGATGAAAAAAATGCAGGAAGAAATGAAGAACAAACAAAAGTAATAGCGTGCAAGGGAGTCATTATATCCGGAAACTCTTTCTGAATAGAGTTTCCGGATATAATCCTGTGTTGGAACCACACAATACAATAAATAACTCGTTGAATGGACGAAAAGAAATTTCAGGATGCAGAGAAAGTAGTAGTTACCGATATCCGAATGCCTTTCTGGTCGATGGTAACATTCATGGTTAAGTGGGTATTTGCCAGTATTCCGGCTCTTATAATATTTTCAATGCTCATAAGTATAATTGTGGCAATTATAACCACATTATTCGGTGCGATGTGGGGATTTCATGGAATGTTTCATCAGGGCGAACCTTCATTTTAAACCCTGCAGCACCTTTACTGAATTGTTTATCAAACAGAATCAGCAAAAGCTATGAATATTCTTGAAACTGTTTCAGTGCAATGTCCGTCCTGTGGTGAAGTAATGGAACTGCAGGTTGATTGTTCAGAAGGAAGTCAGGAACTGACCGAAGACTGTCCTGTTTGCTGCAAGCCTTCAACCATCGCAATAACAATCAGCGATAAAGGCATTTCGTCGGTTGAGATATTACCTTGAACTTCTTACGATTCATCTAGAATTTCGAGGTAATTCCCACGGGAACCGTCGTTACCGGTGCAGTTTTGTTCAGGCCACCTTTAACGCCGGTATCAAGGTCAAAGTTTTCAGATACGCTCTAAACAAGGCCGCCAATAAAGTAAACAGGGTGAGTGAGTATCCGATGCCTTTACTTGTATAGGTATCAAGACCACCATTGGCTGATGACCTCTAATGAGTTGGGCCGCAACGTTTATCGAGACAGTCTTCAATTTTTACACTCATCAGATTAAATAACCGTTTCGCTGCAGTGTGGAAAAAATGATTTTATTATTAATATGAAGGGTATCCATGGTATTATTTTCCTTCAGCTTTTATGCAAATATTCAGAACTGTAACATTTATTTTCCGGGTTCTTCTTCTGATCTTTTTGACAGCCTCAATCAATGGCAAGTTCGGTACTGCTCATTCGATGCAAACAAGTGTTTCATCAGCAATGCACACAGATCAAAAAAATTCAGATAAGCACCATGAACACTCTGGCGACTGCCATACATGTCCAAACTGTACATGCAATGTACTACTTCCAATGCAAACGATTAAGCTTGATTATAACCCTGTAATTACCAGCTTCTGCTCTTTCAATCTCATTCTGAATCTTCCCGAAGTAACTCTTTCCAGGTTTATTCCTCCTCGAAATTTAGTTTGAC
>SZXZ01000102.1 GCA_005843835.1 Chlorobium sp. | reverse complement strand
TTTTGCGGGCATTATCCAGTCCCGTTTGAGTTTCGAGCGCAAATCCCACAGCACATTGCCCGGGACCTTTCAGCATCCCGAATTCAGCAAGGATATCAGGATTTTTTATAAGCGAAAGCTCAATCTGCTGCTCATTTTTTTTCATTTTTCCTTCAACAGGTACCACAGGCCTGTAATCCGAAACAGCCGCCGCGCCAATAAAATAACTGCAGCTCTTAAATAAGCTCCGGGCTGCATCGTACATTTCCATAGCACTTTCAACATCAAGACGTTTCACGCCGAATGGCGTTTCAAGATGAACCGGACCGGTAATAAGCGTAACCTCAGCACCACGTTTTGCTGCTGCTAGAGCAATGGCAAAGCCCATTTTTCCCGAAGAATAGTTCGATATAAAACGTACCCCGTCAATTTTCTCTCTTGTCGGCCCCGCAGTAACAACAACTGATTTTCCATACAATGGCGATCCCGCCAACTGCAAGCCAAGAGCGTCTTCCAGTGAGGCAACAATCGATTCAGGTTCCGGCATGCGCCCAAGCCCGCACAGGCCTGAAGCCAGTTCACCGCTTTCAGGATTTTTCACCGTGCAACCCTGTGCTGCAAGCGTCGAAATATTGCGTTGCACCGAAGGCGAAAGAAACATCTGTCCATCCATAGCAGGAAAAATCAGAACCGGTTTATGTGGCCGCAACGTAATAAAGAGCGCCGAAAGCATGTCGTCACAAAGACCCGCACTGAGCTTCGCAAGGGTATTGGCGGTAGCCGGTGCAATCACAAATGCGTCTGCCCATTCTCCAAGCGATATGTGCCTTGTATAGTCGGTCCCCGCAGTATCAACAGGCTGAAAAATTGTACGATAAACCCGTTCACCAGAAACCGTGGCAAGGGAGAGCTCACTCACAAAATGCGAACCACCCTCGGTAAGAGCAACCTTTACATTCGCCCCGTTTTTTTTTAACAATCGAACCAGTTGCGGTGTTTTATATGCCGCAATCCCTCCCGATATACCTAAAATTATATTTTTTCCAGTCAGGACGTTACCCATGATGTAATTCAGGAATGGTTTTTAAGGTAATTTACAAAAACAGAATCACTTATTTTTTTTGTCAGATGACGGAAAAAGTCTCTTCCAGAACTGTTCCCACGTTTGGAAGCGCTCCCTGTATGAAATACTCGCACCCCATATTTCTGAAGGAGCCTGTAGATTGTTACTGGATGTACCATTCGCGTTCAACCCATAAGAACGGTACGATTCAAGGTATATTTTTGGTGTAACACGGTACTCAATTTTCTGTTCAGTCCCGTAATAATTTGAGAGCGGCGAATCACGAAGAGTCGGAGCACTTCCTGATCCGATAAACCTGACCTTTCCATCTGTACCCGGCACACTCACTGCAAGATACAGGTCAAGTCCGCTAAGTGCTCCTCGCTTATCCATACCTACATTCACCGTAAAACTTTCAATACCGGCAAAATCCTGAACAATCTTAGAAAACTGCGAGGAAAGAAGTCCAGACCCGGCAGACATCCCGACACTGGAAACAGCAATATTTGAAGCCAGTGCTGAGCTGCCCGGCCTGGCATACCATTGCTTCGAAAGCAGCATTGAAATAACATTAAGCTCCGCGTTAGGATCAATCTGGCTCGATTTTCCACCAATGAGATTAGTCGAAGCATAAGGCTGCGATTGTTCGTTCAGGTAATAACCCATTGTAACTAGCGGATCATTAATAGAGCCGGTAATAGCAATCAGCAGTTTAACATTATCCCGTTCGCTGGTCTGCAGGTTAGTTGTACTCACAAACTTGTTGCCATAGAGATTCTCCATCACACCGCTTCGTATATCAACATTGTTCCAGTTGATTCTTCCACCATCCTGCAGGTCAAAATTCGTGTTTGAAAATTTATATTTGCCACCGGTAATGTTAACCGATCCGAACAGCCGGTATTGCTGATTGTTTTTGTTCACATTCAGCGCAAGGTTATTGATAGACGTTTCAAGCTTTTCTCCCCGCAACCGGTCAAAAATGATAGTATACTTCAGCGGTTCCACGCTCGTTACCTTCAAATTTTTTATCTGCAGAATATCGAGCACCGAGTGGTAAAACTCAGCGGATTTACTGGGTACATCCCTCTCAATACCATGCAGTCCCACAGCAGGATAACGCGGAACAAATTCGATAAACTTGTTGATACCTACATACTTTGCATTTTCATTGGATCCTGTTCTATAGAGAGAGTAATCCGCAGCGTTAATTCGCAATTCCCCTTCAGCCTGAGGGCTCGAAAGAGTGCCATGAAGCTGAATGTTGCTGGTTGAACACGTAATACTTCCAAAAGAGGTTTCGTCCTCTCGGTCTTTTTTATCAAACACAAGCAGATTGTCCATCCGGCCGCCAAGGTCAAGCCCCATCGGCTGAAGCTTTTCAAGCGTTACAACTCCGCTTATATTCCCGTGTCCTTTATGGTTATCGCGGATAGAAATATTGCGCAGTTCAAGTGCATTCGGAGTCACGGAGACCTCCCCGTTAAGCACATAAGAAACCTGAGTAGGCTCCACCTTGATTTTTGTATCACGCAGCACCGTGGTCAAATAAATATCAGGTTTGGGCGTTCTTCCCTCTATTTTAAGGGTAGTCGGTATTATTCCTTCAGCCGATTCGAAAAAAGGCAGCAGGTACGTAAGACTTTGAGCTGAAAGATTATCCGAGTGCAATGCAACTTTAATGGGTTGCTGATCTGCCATTCGAACTTGCAGGGGATAAAAGTTCAACGCAAGGGGAACGGTTCCGCTTCCCTCGATTGTGTTCATACCGGGCACACTTCGGTCAGTGCTTTTTACTTGAGGAGGTACACTGCTATGCATCTCAAAACGGAGAATATTGTCGTTATGGAGAGCATTGCATTGGAAGGTTCCAATCATGAATTTGTCATAGCGGATCCCCGTTCCGCTTACATTAAGAGTGGTTTTTTTTAAGTCAGGGCTTCCACTGACAGCAAGTGATGCATTAACCGTGCCTGAAAGCTTGTCAAAAGATGGAGACAGAGAAAACCGTTTCAGTTCATCAAGCTCCATATTCGACAAGGTACATTGAAAAGAGGCAGGCTGGGAGTTGCTGAGTTCACCGTCCAGAACTGCCTGCTGTATACCCTTGGCTATCGTAAAACGGTTAAACCTTGCCGCTGTTTTGCCCAGCATAATACGGGAGTTCTCTCCGGCCTTCCACACCTCAGCACCGTCTTTTATCAGAAGCTGGTTAAACAGCAGGTTGTAAGCGCTCCCATCCCTAGTTGTCGAAAATTTAGTCGACAGGTTTTGAGCAGGATTAGGAAGAACAACATCAAGCGTACAATCAAGATGAGAAGGCAAATATAGAGCTGAAAAAATTGCAGCACCGGTTTTTTTTCTGCCAACATTTACAGCAGATGACCGTCCACTGAGCGATGCTTTTTGGGTTCCACTACTGCGGCATTCCACCTCACCTTTTACCGCAAGATTTTCAAAAAGCAAACTGTTCCCTGACTGCAACCGGGCAAGATTTATTGAAGATCCAATCGAGCACAATCCATCACGGTAATCAGCACGC
>SZXZ01000083.1 GCA_005843835.1 Chlorobium sp. | reverse complement strand
GCGTATAGTTGGGGCGCACAGGACGACAGTGAAGCCATACATGCGATTGAGCGTGCTGTTGAACTTGGCATAAACTGGATAGATACCGCGGCTGTTTACGGACTTGGTCATTCCGAGGAACTTGTTGCTCAAGCTTTGGCCGGCATAAAAAAGAAGCCATTCATTTTTACTAAATGTTCGCTGGTTTGGGACGAATCCCGTCAGGTCAGCAGCAGCCTGAAGGCTGATTCCATTAGACGCGAATGTGAAAATAGTCTCAAAAGGCTTAACGTTGATGCTATTGATCTTTATCAGATTCACTGGGCAAACCCTGATGCTGATCTTGAAGAGGGTTGGGAGGAGATGGCCCGTTTAAAAGAAGAAGGTCTGGTGCGACATATCGGGGTTTCAAATTTCAGTATTGATCAATTGACTAGAGCCATTTCAATTGCTCCGGTTGCTTCTCTTCAGCCACCATATTCCATACTGAGGCCCGCTATAGAAAAAGAGACTCTACCTTTTTGTAGAGAGCACAACATAGGTGTTATTGTTTATTCTCCAATGCTTTCCGGTATGTTGACCGGAGCAATGACAAAGGATCGGGTTACAAACTTCCCTCCCGATGACTGGCGTAAAGGAAACAAGGAGTTTCAGGAACCTCGACTTTCCGCAAATCTCGGTTTAGTTGATCTTTTAAAATCTATAGGAACAAAGCACAATCGCTCTGCAGGAGAAGTTGCAATTGCCTGGACGTTACGACATCCGGCAGTTACAGGAGCAATTGTTGGTGGTCGCGATGCGGTTCAGGTGGAAGGTATTATTGGAGCCGCCGATTTCCGGCTCAACGAAGAAGAGTTGTCAAGTATTACAAACTATACAAACGGTATGCCAAAATAACCAATGGTTTGGGTCAACATTCATTGCTCCATCTACGGTAGTGCTGTTACCCATTTATTCAGCAATTCCTGAAGGGTAGGCATCATGACAGGTTTTGAAATAAAGTCATTCATGCCTGCATCTTTGCAGTTTTTCTTGTCTTCCATTGTTGAATTGGCAGTCATCGCAACAATAGTAATATCCGGGTTTAAAACACCTGATTTTTTACTTCTGATTTCCTGTGTGGCTTCAATACCACCCATGATGGGCATTTGTAAATCCATAATCACCAGAGAATAAACTTTCTCTTTAAGGGCGTCAATAGCTTCGACACCGTTGGCTGCAATTTCTACCTCGAAATCCAGCTTGTTAAGCATGGCTGTGGTTACCCGTTGATTGATGATATTATCTTCGACGAGCAGAATTTTGTTAATTGGAGTCAACGTTTTATCCAGTGGTTGTTGTGAGTGATGCCTCTCCTGACAAGGCAGAGATGTTCTGTCTGAATTGGAGATGTTGTTATCCTTTGGTTTTATAAAAGACGCTGTAAACCAGAACTCGGAACCTTCATTTTCCCGGCTTATCACATCCAGCTTTCCCCCCATAAACTCAATAAGTTGCTTGGCAATTGTGAGGCCAAGTCCCGTTCCGCCTTGTTTACGTGTTGCAGACGAGTCTAACTGGGTAAATTTCTGAAATATAAGCTCTTTTTTGCCATCAGGAATACCTATTCCAGAGTCTTTAACCGAAATGCGCAGGCTGATTTCATCCGGAGACTCTGATACCGTCTCAACGCTTACAACGATTTCCCCTTTATTGGTAAATTTGATAGCATTCTGCACCAGATTGAGAATGGCTTTCAATAAATATGCAGGATAACCCGATAGAACTTCAGGAACAGAGGGAACAATAGCAAAGGTTAACTGAAGACCTTTTTTAAGTGCCTCGTCTATGAGGAGGGATAAAACATCATCAAAAAGTTTTTGAATATTAAAAAGCGATTTTTCAGTATCAAGCTTTCCTGATTCGTGAATGCTGAAATCAAGAATATTGTTAAGCAACTGATGAAGGAGTTGTGTACTTATTTGTATGGTATCAGCATAGCTTTTTTGTTCGTCGTTAAGTGGGGTACAGCAAAGCAGTTCAGTCATACCGATAACAGCATGAAGCGGTGTTATGATTTCATGTGATATATTTGCCAGAAACTCGCTTTTTGCTTTGATTGCTATTTCAGCATCTATTTTGGCCTGATTAAGGTTATCAATCAGGATTTGTTGAATGAGCTCTTTTTCCTCGACATTTTTTTTCTCCACAGCAAGTCGACTATTAAGCATTCGGGACTGGTCGAGCGATTCCTCAATTTTAAACTTCTGTTCTTTCTCAGTTTTTCGAAGTTCTTTAAGGTCATCATTAAGCAGTGTTATAATAGTGTAAAGATCATGCAGCGGATTTTCAGGCGAGACAGAATAGTTATTTTCTTCAAAAGTAACAGTTTCGTTAAAAAGCAGTTCTCCGCAAAGAGAAGCAAAGCGATCTATTTCTTTTTGTGAAATTGTAATTTGCTGATCTTTCTCAGCTATAGCAATGGTTTGAGGAGTATTAATAATGTGTAATGCGTCCTGTACGGAAGGAACAAATATAAACTGTTGCTTAACATATGAAGAAAAAAGGCGCAACATTGTTTTCAACAGAATGGAAGCGCCGCAGATATACGTAATAGAGGGCCGGCAATTGTATTTAGAATTAAGCCGGTTCAGGGTATTGGCGTAAAGGATTCTTGTCGTAAAAGGTGCGCTGATAACCTCGTTATAATCAGCAATCCTTATATATTCGCAGTTGTGGAGTAACCCGTAACCGAACATATTTTCAAGATTCTCAAGCGCTTTGTTAGCGCATTCAGGGTTAATTACGCCCCCGAGATAGGTAATAAAAAGTTTATTGGGAATAATCCCGTTTTTATAGAACACTCCGCTTGCTTGATCCTCAAATTGCCATTCGGGATCAAATCTTATCATTTCAATAGAAACAGGATGTCTGGTTCCATTAATATTCGGACTTTCACGCGTAGCGTTCTTGAATGTGGGGGACATAGTTTTATGCTCACAGATGTTGCATAAAATATCAATTCCGAATCATCTTGTGTTTCGATTGATAGTAAAAAGGATCTCTTCAATCCAAGACAATTCTATTTTACACATAAAATATAATATCATCAATTCATATTTCATAAAAAGCCAGGTTATTAATTTCTTCATATTTTGAAGAAAAGCTGATCTTATATGCGAAATTTTCGGTAATCAATGTCGAATTTTTTGATACGAAGTCCCATGATCCTGTCTGAAAGACCTAATTGTATAGCCGCCCTGGACATATTTCCTTTCGTACGTTTTAAGGCCTCCATGATCATCTCCTTTTCTATTGCATCCAGTTTTTGCTGCAGCGACCCGGTATATGGTGTGCCGCTCGACTCCGCAGTCTGAAGAGTTGGCGGAAGGTGATAACCATGAATAACGTTGTCCTCGCTTAATATAACAGCACGTTCCATGCAGTTCTGAAGTTCACGAACATTGCCTGGCCAATGATATCTCATAAGCATATCAATTGCGGTAGTCGATATTCTCCGAATCCCTTTCTGGCTCGCGGCATTGTATTTTTCTACAAAATAGTCGGCAAGTAAAAGAATATCGGTTTTACGTTCACGCAGCGGCGGAACTGTTATAGGAAAAATATTCAGCCTGTAATACAGATCTTCCCTGAAAAGTCCTTCTCTGATTAATTCTTCTAGATTTCGGTTAGTTGCGGCAATAACTCTGACATCAACTTTAATAGTTTTTGATCCACCAACCCGTTCAAACTCCTTTTCCTGAATTATCCTGAGTAGTTTTGCCTGTACCGGTAGAGTCAGTTCACCAACTTCATCAAGAAATATTGAACCAGTGTGTGCAAGTTCAAATCTACCCTGGCGGGTCGCAGAAGCGCCTGTAAAAGCACCTTTTTCATGCCCGAAAAGTTCGCTTTCAACAATGCTTTCAGGGAGTGCCGCACAGTTGAACTTAATAAACGAATTACCTGATCTGCGGCTTTTAAAATGAATAGCACTAGCAACCAACTCTTTTCCAACACCGCTTTCTCCCAGTATCAGCGTTGTTGCATTGGTTTTGGCAATCTTATCAATCATTTTAAACAGCGAGATCATCGGTTTTGTATTACCAATAATGTTCGCCGGGCGTTCAGCTTCCGAAATCGTGTCTTCACTATGCTCAAGAGAGGGGCTTTTTCGCTTCGATATTTTTTCTGAAGTTTTTATGTCTTGAGTATTTTTTGTGCTCTCTTCGTGTGCCAGCTGTCTTATGCGTACCGCCTGCGAAATCATTGCTGCTATTATGGATAACTGGTCAACATAATGCTGCAGCATATCTTTCTGCCCTTTATCTCCTTTGCTTTTTTTTGCGTTTTCTTCCTTTGGAATCTGCTCAAGTTGTCGATCTGCACTCAAGGTCCCGATAATCTCAGTTCCGGCTTTAATAGGTATGCAGATAAAACACAGGTCTTCCTTTTTTACCTTTAATCTGGATCGGGTTCGATCAAGAAAAAGCGGTTCGTTATTAATACTTGGAACAATGACCGTTTTGCCAGTTTTAACAACCTGCCCGATAATTCCTTCACCAATCCTGTAACGACCACGTTCTTTTTCTTCATTCGTAAGTCCGAATGACTCGTTGATGACAATTTCTCGACTATCCCGGTTTAGAATAGTGATCATGCCCCTGAGCATGTTCATATTTTCAGACATGATGAAAAGAACAAGCCTTAATACCTTGTTGATATCATCCTCATTGGTTATGGTTCTGCTGACTTCGGCGAGAAGGCTGATACTGCTATGATCCTCTTCCTGTGCTATAAGCATGATACAAACGGTAAGTAATTTTTCAGGGTCAAACTAAAAGGGTACTGTAAATGCTTTCAAGTTCATCAGGTTGTAATGCTCTTTTCTTTTCTGAGGCCATAGAACGAACAATTGCAAGCAGATAATTTGCTTCGTCTCTTGTCATGGAAATTCCTCTAACCAAAAAAAAATGTTGGATCGAGGCACTTCCGGAATGTTTCCCGAACACCAGCTCATGTTTTCCTCTACCGACCTGGTCAGGGAGAAACGGTTGATAGGAAAGGGGATTTTTTAGAAGCGCCGCGCAATGAATCCCGGATTCATGTTGAAATACCGCCTTCCCTACAATAGCTTTCTGATCCTCGATAACTCTTCCCGCAGCACTGCTTACTTCTTCGCAGAGATGCGATAGCTGTCTTGTATCAATCAGTGTTTCATACTTCCCTGACAGTTTCAGAGCAATGGCAAGTTCTTCAAGTGCGGCATTTCCAGCCCGTTCCCCGAGCCCAGTTACTGAAACGCTGACAGCTTTGCATCCGGATTCCAGTGCAGTAAAAGCATTAGCCGTCGCCATACCAAGATCGTTATGGGCATGGAATTCCAGGGCAGCACAGCTTACTGATTTCAGTTGACTCACCATTGCCATGATTGATGTTGGTGTTGCAACTCCAACAGTATCAGCAATACGTATTCTGTCCGCACCGCATGCTTCAGCATCAACAACAAAATTTTTCAGTACCTCCCAGTCAGCCCTCGTTGCATCCTGCGCCCCCACACTCACAAAGCTGAAATATTTTTTTGCTTTCGGGATAAGCTCCTGTAATTGCCGCTCAACCCAGGCATAATCCTTATCCATCAGCTGAAGATAAAGGTCCGATAAAGGAAAGCTGATATGAACTGCCTCAGTCCCGCATTTGCGGGCATCCTCAATGTCCTGCCATTTCGCTCTGGCCCAGCTCGTAAGACGTACCGGTAAATTAAGGGTAACAATTGATCTGATTGTTTGTTGTTCTTCCTCGCTGATCGCTGGATACCCGATTTCAAGTTCATCTACTCCAGTATTTGCAAGAAGGCAGGCAATATGTGTTTTCTCCTGAGCGCTGAAAACAACACCAGGAGCCTGCTCCCCATCTCGAAGTGTTGTATCAATTATCCAGGGCTTTATTAAGCCGGAGGGATAAGAATTTTTGCTTTCTATGCGCATAGTTGGTCGGTTTATATCAGCTTGTAATATCGTATTCCAAACGTCCCGTTTACTTCTTTTAGTTAAGATAATCCTTGAAAATCCCTAAATAAATAAGGATATATAATCAAATTATAGTAAAAATTCAGACATTTCCGTATAAAAATGATTTATTTTAAAGAAAATGTTTTTTTATGGCAAAAAATTGCCATACATCATAACATTTTAGCAGCGAAGGCGTGAAGGGGAGGTATGCAATTATGCTGGATCAGAGTTGAGCACTCCTAATGAGGGGAGTTCACGGTAGTGTTCATCATAGTCAATACCGTAACCGACAATAAAGGTATTCGGTACAATAAAGCCCGTATAATCAATATCCACATGATGTTTCCGTGCATCAGGCTTGTCAAGCAGTGTACAGATACCGAGTGACGCCGGTTTCATTGTAATAAGTTCAGCAGTGATTTGCTGCATGGTAAGTCCGGTATCAATAATATCCTCAACAATTAGCACACTCCTGCCGGTAACAATGAGTTTATGCCTGATTGCAACATTACCTGAAGATTGTGTTCCTGATCCATAGCTGGATGCAAAAATAAAATCGACAGTGCAGGGAACCGTAATAGTGCGCATAAGGTCTGCGGCAAAGATGAATGCACCTTTAAGAACAACGATAAGTAAAAGTGGGTTTTCAGGCGTTATCGTTCCATAGTCATTTGATATTGCCTTGCCCATTTCTTTGATGCGTCGATGTATTTCATCCGCTGAAATGAGTGGTACAATAGTATTAAAAGTGCCTTCAAGACTCATAGCATGGAAGGAAGTATATGTTTAACTGTATTCATGGCCTGCATACCTTATAATTTCATTGAGATAAAGCTTTTTGTGAGTTTCGCTGAGCGATGAAGCTATAAATGAGTTTTGCGCAAGTCTAATAATGTCATCCCGGTCAAGCATAAGGGCTTTTGCAGCTTCGATATAATTATCTTTAATATACCCACCAAAATATGCTGGATCATCCGAGTTAATGGTGACACACAACCCTCTGTGCAGCATCGCTTTCAGATTGTGCTGTTTCATGTTTTTAAAGACTTGGAGCCTGACATTCGAAAGTGGACAAACGGTCAGCGGAATCTGTCGTAAAACAAGTTCATCAACCAGCGAATTATCCTCCATACAGTGAACACCATGGTCTATTCTTGAAACATGCAAGGTGTCGAGAGTTTTTTTTATTGATGCAGCATTGCCTTCCTCTCCAGCATGGGCAACAGTTAAAAAACCTTCTCGCTGAGCCCTTTCAAAAAGGTGTTGAAACTTTTCAGGAGGATTACCCCTTTCAGCAGAATCAAGCCCGATACCGGCAATCCATTGTTTCCACTCGAGAGCTTTTTCAAGCACTTCCAACCCTTCTACTTCGCTCAGATGCCGCAGAATACACATAATAAGTTTCGTCGACAGAGTAAGGGTACTGTTAGCTTCGACAAATGCCCTCTCAATCCCCTTGATAACAGTTTCAAATGTCACACCCCGTCTGGTATGGCTTTGAGGGTCAAAAAAAATTTCGACATGACGCACATTCTGGGATGCTGCTTTTTTGAGGTAGGCTATTGTAAGGTCGTAGAAATCTTCTTCTGTTAAGAGTACAGCAGTTGCCCGGTAATAAATGTTCAAAAAAGATTGCAAGTCGCTGAAATTATATGCCTTCCGCGCCGATTCAGCATCAGGATAAGGAAGAGCAACCTTGTTGCGCTTCCCGATCGAAATCATAAGTTCCGGTTCCAGTGTCCCCTCAATGTGAAGATGTAATTCAGCGGTTGGAATCCCTTCAATAAATTGACTGAGCTGGTTCATAAAGACAAGAAGCTAAAGTTTTAATACTGATAAAACTGGAATTCTATAGTCTTTTCGGTAATCAGAATAAGTTAGGTAAATCCTGTAACATATTTGATGGTGCAGCTCTGTTTGTTACCCATAGGTTGCTCTTCATTACTTGCCGTAGTATGAGCTGACAGCAAATCAAATTACAGCCGGGTGTTTTGTGTTTATTATTCGTTACATTACATCTTTTAACAGTTTACGTCAACACCATATCCGTCCGCAGGTCACCCCTTCTGAACCTGGAAATTAACAAGCAAATGCTGTGTTAATCATTTCCCTCAATGAAGCGATATATCCATCCGGACATTTTAAGGATGAGTTTTCAGCATGAAGTATATTTCTTGAGTAGCTTATTTTTTGTTGAAGTATTCTGATGTTATTAACTTCATAAAACCCGTATACAGGGGTTGGATGAACTGATCTTGAATAATGCAATTGTGCATGGTTCCCACACAATGGAATCCTAACATAAATGATACAATGTAGTGGCAAAGCAGCGTTTTAACCGAAAATCAAGAACCCCGGGCAAAAAGAACAACAGACAATCTGCAACGCATACCGGCGAGAGGGTTAAACCGAATGATCACATTCTGATTAACGAGTTTCTTTTCAGGCGCGGAGAAAGTTCCCTTGCAGCCGAAATCGTTACGTTTTTTTCTGATCATGAAGGCAGGCGATTACGCTCTTTAGACCTGGCGTTAGCATTGGGTTATACAGAATCAAAGCAGCTTCCTGGATTCTGGTATGTGCTGCACAAGCTTCAGGAAGAAGGGGCTGTAGACAAGGATTCTGACCGCTGTTACGGTTTGTCTGCCTTAGAAGAGTCGACCTATGAAGAACATCTGGTACACGTCAAACCCTTTCCACTGCCAGGTAAGGCCCATTACACTGTTTCCAAAAGTTACACAGGTCATATATCCACCCATCCTAACGGTTATGGTTTTGTAGATGTAGAAGGCTTTGACGACGATATCTTCATCAAGGCCGGCGACATGAACTTTTCTATTCATGGCGACGAAGTGGAAGTGCTTGTTTCCAAAGTACCGGACACCTACGCATCGAAATCAACTCCACATCAGCGCTGCGAAGGTATAGTAAAAAGCATAATAACACGAAGTATTACTACCATTATCGGTACTCTTGTCAAGTCAAACCGCAAGTTTGTTCTTAAGCCCGATAACAGAAAGCTGCTTCCCGAAATTATTGTACCGATCAGAAATGCTGCCAAAGCCAGTGACGGTCAGAAGGTTCTAGTAGGAGAACTTGATTTTTCCAAGGAAGGGGTTATTCAGGCAAAGGTATTGGAAATTCTTGGTCAAGCTGGTGACTCCACCGTAGAGGTCAGTGCTATTGCCCGCAGTAAAGGGATCGATGAAACTTTCGATTCGGCATTACTTGATTTTGCAGCTTCCATCAGAGAGGGGATTACCGAAGACGATCTTATTGACAGACTTGATATTCGAGATAAAACCGTCTTTACCATTGATCCTGTCGATGCTAAAGACTTTGATGATGCGCTCTCCATTGAACGACTTGATGACGATCTTTATTCGATAGGTGTTCATATTGCTGATGTATCTCATTATGTACCCGAAAATTCTCCTCTCGACAGAGAGGCACTCAAAAGAGCAACCTCAGTATATCTTGTCGATAGGGTTATTCCAATGTTGCCCGCACGACTTTCTGAACAGGTGTGCAGTCTCAATCCAGGGGTAGACAGAATGGCATTTTCAATCATGTTTACCATGACTGGAGATGGCGAAGTTCTCAAGCATGAGTTTCATAAAACTGTCATTCATTCCAAACGACGTTTTGCCTACGAAGACGTAGAGAAAATCCTTAAAAAAGGGCAGGGTGATTTTGTTACTGAGCTTCAGTTACTGGATCGCATCAGTATTATTCTGCGTGAAAAACGCTTTAAGCATGGTGGTCTTGATTTCGAAACAGAAGAAGTTCGTTTCAAACTCGGCACCAAAGGCGAGCCTCTTGAAGTAATGAAAAAAGAAAGACTGGGCAGTCATCGTCTCATCGAGGAATTTATGCTTCTTGCTAACCGCAAGGTTGCCAAGTATCTGACCCAGACGTTCAAGGAAAACAAGAAAGAGCCACAACCGGTTATTTACAGAGTTCATGAATCTCCTCAACAGGAAAAGGTGATTATTCTTGCGAATTTTGTTAAACGACTAGGCTTTGATCTCAAGTTAAACCGAGGTAAAGAGGGCCCGATTGTTTCAGCCCCTGTCCTTCGCCAGTTGTTACAGCAGGTTAAGGGTACTAATATCGAGTTTTTAGTCAATGAACTTGTTCTTCGGTCGATGTCCAAAGCGGTCTATACCGGCGACAATGTAGGGCATTATGGTCTTGGGTTTGAGCATTATACTCATTTTACATCACCAATCAGGCGTTATCCCGATCTGATTGTACATCGATTACTTTTTGAATACGAAGGCCTTCGGAAAAAACGCAAAAAAATCTCTACAAAACGTCTCGCTGAACTGGCTGATAAAATTCGGACTGTTTGCCAGATTTCAAACGAACGGGAAAAAAGTGCAGTTGAGGCCGAGCGCGAATCAATCAAGCTCAAGCAGGTTGAATACATGGCAAGCCACGTTGGAAAGGTTTATCCGGGAATTATTTCAGGAGCTACCGACTACGGGATCTATGTAAGAATGGTTGACTTTGCCATCGAGGGTATGGTTCACATGCGGAACCTCACCGACGACTACTACGAATACGATGAAACCACCTATTCACTGGTTGGAAAAAGAAGAAAAAAACGCCTCCAGATCGGTCAACGGGTAAAAGTAAAGGTCAATACCGTTGATATTCAAAGGCGTACCATCGATCTTGTTTTAGAATGACATGTGCTCCAAAAGCTTGCGTTTTTTCCTGATAGTTCTATTTCAGTCAGAAAAAGACGTAAGCTCCAGTCTGCTCCATCCAAAAAAAATGTCGTTCATGCAAGTCCCGAGATACTTAAAAAATTATTCATAAGCCTCAGACCTGTCTCTGTATACTCTTTGCGTATACTTTCAAACTGTTTCGAGAGAGTGACGGGGTTCAAGCGCTTCAAATCAGCGTCAATACCAATCCATTGAGTAAACATGGTATCCGTCATTTCAAAGTGGCACTGCAGGCCATAAGCCCTGCTCCCAACCTTTACAGCTTGGTTTTTGCAAACATTCCCTGTAGCCAGCAACTCCATACCAATTGGCGCAAGCTCAACGGTTTCTCCGTGAAGCTGAAACACAGGAAAACTATCGTCCATTCCATTAAAAAGCGGGTCTTCTTTGCCGGAACTCGTTAGCTCAACCCAATAAGCATTACCTCCACTATCAAAAAATCCGCTTTCTTTTTCAATGCATTGAACAACTTTTCCGCCTCCTGCTTTTACAAGAGTCTGCATGCCAAGACAAATACCAAGATAGGGTATTTCTTCTAGCAGGGTTTTCTCTATTTGCTTCAGTTGATGCAGCATCGATGGGCTTTCATCGTTAGCACTTTGAGGTCCACCTAAAACAACAAGAGCGTTGAAATTTCGAGGGTCAGGAATCAGTTCTCCAGACGAAAGGTCAACATATGTCGATG
>SZXZ01000003.1 GCA_005843835.1 Chlorobium sp. | reverse complement strand
TGGTGGACTGTATCGCACTGGTTTGATATTCTTATTTACGACAAAAAACTTGTACTTTTCCAGGTAAAGCTCTTTTTGTATTGTGAATTGCTCAACTCAAGTGGTTACTAAAATCTACGGATGGCAATTAAACGTTATAGACTGAAATCCCTTACGGGAGCTCTTTGGTTGGTGATTGGGTGCACTCCCTTCAAGACAGCATTGTCCTCTGAACTGCCTCCGCAAGTAGCACAGGGCATTGATTCAACCCCCAAGTCTATAGAGATCCGCTCTTTTGACAAATCAAAATCGGCGTCACATTGGACCTCGTCGGTTGAGGCAATTGCACTGAAGCGATCAAATAACAGCGTCAATCAACCCCTGATCAGTACCCTCCCAGGCACTTCTACATTTGGTCAAACGGCGAACGCACCAACGACAGAGGCTTTTAATAGCAACCAGTTTCAACAAGGTGCAGCTGTAGACCCCAAGTTCACGATAGATTACTTGGGTGATTCGGGTTACGGGTTTGAATTGTCTTATTTCAATGTTCTCAATTGGAATGCTACCAATACTGTAGGGCCTACAAACCCAGGGAATTGGTACATCATGAAAGCGCCCGGGTTTTGGCAAACTCAGGATTTTGCTTATCAAGGCATGACATGGGGCACCACAACCAGCCTTTATAGTGCCGAGGCCAACGCAAAATTAAAAGCCTCGGATAGTTTTACGTTTTTTGCGGGGTTTCGATGGTTTCAGTTAAAGGACAACCTTGTTGGTTCCGTTACTCCGGCCGATCAAAATACTCCTTTATGGAAGACAGGAGGGTGCGCTCCAGCAGGATCAACTCAAGAACAGATAACTCAGGTTGTTCTTGGCACCACACTATCTCAAACTACTCAGGCTTGTGCTTCGGGTATTGGTATTGGGGGCTATCCACCCTTTTGGTCAACGAGTACAAGAAATAATCTTTTCGGCTTTCAGCTTGGTGCCCAGGGAAAATTATTTGAGATTGGCCGACTATCATTTAGTGGCGCATTAAAGGCCGGAGTGTTTAATAATCGCGCCACTCAAAGCGATTGGGTAAGCATCAAAAAAACAATGTATTCCTCCAGTGCTACTACTAACCAAGTAGCTTATGGCGGAGAAGGAATTCTTCATCTGAAATATTTAATAACAGATGGCTTATCAATAAAAACGGGCTATCAACTACTCTGGTTAGATCGGGTGGCTTTAGCGCCAGGGCAGATACCTTTTGTTTATTCCGGAAGCAATCCAACCAGCATTACCGCTAGAGGTGTTAATGCTGGGTCAAATATTTTGTTTCAGGGGGCTACTGTGGGACTGCAGTATTCGTTTTAAAGCGTAGCTTTTATCTAGTCAACGACTGCTATGGGTCGAGAAAAGTCTTCAGAGCTTAATAGGGGAATGTGGGATTCGTCCTTATAAATTAAGGTTTCTTTTTTGATTTCCAGGGCTTTAGGATGGAAACAAATACAGTGATCAGGAGCACCGTTACCTGAAAGGTGCCGAAAATCAGGTTCATCTGCTGGTTATAGAGGTAAGCGGGATTCTGTAATGATGCCATGCCGATTCTGCTGGAGATATCCATCATTGCTGTTTCCCAAGGCCCGAGAAAAAAAGTCCCGAATACAATCGCGGTTAAGGTCACAATCCATTTGAAGGTAAGCCAGTTGTGCCTGAAGAATCCCCAGTTGCTGAAAATGGAATAGAGTAAACCGGTCAGGAGGCTTCCTATGGCCCCAGGTACAACCACAATCGACATATCGATATGATGGATGCTCCGGTTTATTCCGTACAGGACGTTCCCCTCAGTAACTCCATCTTTCAGGAAGTAGAGTGCCAGCAGAGAAACGGCGCCTCCGATCCAGCAGGCAGCGGCAATGAGGTGAAACCCTTTCAGCCATTTCAACCCTTTCGCAGTTAATTTTTTCATGTCTTTGTCATTTGAATTGAAGCGCCTTTAGTTCTGCTTCATCTTTCATCCTTAAAAAATACAAGTAATTTTCTGAAGAGAGTGACTAAGATGCGTTGACAAACCAACAAACAAAGTCCCCCCACCCTCGCCGGATTCCCCGCCGTTTAAATAACAGTGTGCTAGGTATTCTTGTGCCCAAGATAGTCCTGAATCAACCGCTAGTTTTTGGACATCGGGGCAGGGAAGTTCAAACAGAAATCCCTTGATAAGAAAACGCAGATAACAAAAAAAAACGATTTACACATAAAAAAACAGCGGGGGAGAAGTCATAACCCCAACTCGCTATGCGAACCAAGGCGCACCAATTCAAGAACAGCGTCGTCTATTTTCCGATAGATCAAAATAAGATCGGGCCGGATGTAGCAATCACGGCAATCATTCAACGTCCCGATCAGCGCATGATCGACAGCATTAGAGGGCAAAGCCTTGTCCTCTGCCAAAAGACCAAAGATAGCCTTCAAGAGAACGTCAAGTTTCTTGCCGTGTATCCCTGATTTCTCGCGGCGATAGTCACGTTTGAAGCGGTAGGTATATTTAATCGTCCGCATTTAGACCCTGAAACAATCCATCCAAAGAAGCGGCTGTAGTGAGTTCTCCACGGCGGGCGGCTTTAATGGCCTCAATTGTTTCTGCATTGGGAATAAGCGGCTCAAAAGGCAATGCCTTTTCAGCAACAACCCGTTTCAACATCAACCTTATGGCATCGGACACGGAAAGCCCTATAGAAGCCAGTACAGCGGAAGCCTCGGCTTTCGTTGCGGCGTCAATCCTTGCCCTGACCACTGAATT
>SZXZ01000048.1 GCA_005843835.1 Chlorobium sp. | reverse complement strand
AAAACTTGGCTAATAAAAAATCACTTCAGGCCACCTTTGCATTGTGCAAAGAATGGATACCAATACACTCTTGAATGCTGCTGAACAGATACAAAACGAAAGCTCCAGGTATGAGCTGGAGCCGTTCAGCACTGCAGGAAGTAAGCTGCAAATATTACGATGGATGTGCGCCCATTCTTTAATAAAAGAATACGAAAAGACGCACTCCCCGTGAACCATAATCTACACTCTAAATTTTTTTAATATAAAAAATCCCTGCATTTTAAAAGTTATCTCATCAATGAAGGTTTTCAGAAATAATTAGCTGCATGCCTGATCGGGCCGGCTAATAATCTATAAAAGGAGTGGACAATGAAACCAGTTCAGTCAGCACTACGATTTATTTGTATTTCCGGGCTTTTTTTTCTCGGCGCATGCTGCTGCAACAAGAGTGGTGTTGCTGTAAATCACGATCTCCAGCGACCGACGAATGTTGTTTCGGCTAACGGCGTTGACAATAATCGCCTTGTAAGTATACAGTATAAGGCGGATGGAGAGGCAAAATTGTTTACTGCCGGTCAAAATCGTTGAAGTCGTGTAGAGTAAACCCGATAGTGAGGATTATTACTTTTTTTTGTGAATGTTTTTTTAAATCGCCACATACTTGTGGCGATTTTTTTGCTGTGTATTTGTGAATTATTTGTTAATTATCAAAAGGAAAGTGTGCTGATGGTATAGAAACTGATGCTCATCTTTTACCCCTTCTCCGTGAACCCTGTCGCGACTCCTTGTTGTTTTGGTCTAATAATTTTTTTCCACAAGAAAAACTTTCTTGGTGATGGGACTTATTAATGCTGACTTTCAAACATTACCTGAACTCTTTTTCTCTGTTTTTGCTCATTACAGAGGCCAGGAGTCAAAATTTCCTATTGCTAGAAAGATAAATGGTGTCTATGAACCCATTCTGTATGATACGCTTGAAGAGGATGTCCATCATTTTTCTGCTTTTTTAAAACATAATGGTGTTACTAAACATGACCGTGTAGCCATTCTTTCGGAAAACAGGCCCGGATGGTATCTGGCTGATATGGCCATTTTGAACCTTGGTGCTATCAATGTCCCTCTCTACCCTTCTTTGCCGCCTAATCAAATTGAATACATCCTCAATAACTGCAGTGCAAAGGCAATTGTTGTTTCGAACATGCTGCAGCTTGGCAAAATAATTTCGATATGGCAGAGTCTTCCTGAGTTGTGCCTTGTGGTTGTTATGAACCGTCTGGAAGAGGAGGTGGAGGATGTTCTTGACCTGAACCAGGCTAAGGAGGAAGGTAAAAGGATTCTTGATGAAAAACCATGGTTCCTTGAGGGAACTTTGGTGGAACCTGATGATGTTGCCACCGTTATTTATACGTCCGGTACAACGGGGCTTCCTAAAGGGGTGATGCTTACTCACAGGAATATCTGTGAAAATGTTAAGTCTTGCTCTACAATTATCCGCCTTGATGAAACTGATTGCGGGCTATCGTTTCTGCCGCTTTCACATGCTTACGAACGGACGGGGGGATATTACCTGCTTTTTTCGTGCGGGGCGAGCATTTATCTGGCTGAAAGCGTTGAAACCATTTCGATGAATATGACTGAGGCTCGGCCAACGATTATGTTTACGGTGCCGAGGCTTTTTGATCGCATCAAAATGAGCATACTCAAGCAGATTTCATCGGAAAGTGCTATCAAGCAGAAAGTATTTTACTGGGCAATGAATACCGGTGAAAAATATCACCGTGAAATCAATAATACCGGCAAGGCTTCAATTCTTTTGGGGTTACAGCATTCTCTTGCAAACACACTTGTCTACAAAAAAATCAAACATAAGTTAGGGGGACGGCTGCGTTATTTTGTTTCGGGTGGAGCTGCTTTGCCTCAGAAGATCGGAGAGTTTTTTCAATCACTTGATATCAGTATCCTTGAGGGGTTCGGGTTAACGGAGACTTCGCCTGTAACCCATGTTAACAGGCCGGAAAAAATTAAGTATGGACGCGTCGGGGCACCGGTTGCCAATGTGGAGATGAAAATTGCCGAGGATGGCGAAATACTGCTGAAGGGCCCGAATATTATGAAGGGGTACTGGAAGGATGAGGAGGCTACCCGGCAGGTTATCCGGGATGGATGGTTTTATACGGGTGATATCGGTGAGGTCGATAAGGATGGTTATTTAAAAATAACTGATCGTAAAAAACATATTATTGTGACCTCGGGAGGAAAGAATATTGCGCCGATGCCTATTGAAAATCTGATTGCTGACAGCCCTTTCGTTGACCAGGTTATTGTAATCGGTGAAAAAAGACCTTTTTTGATTGCTCTTATTGTTCCGGACTTTGTGAAACTTAGGGAGGTTGCGGCTGCTGAGGGTATTAAAGCTTCATCGAATAAGGAACTGATTGAGAACAAGAGTATTCTGATAATTTTTGAAAAGCTTCTTCGTACTATTTCACGACAGCTGGCTACGCATGAAAAGGTTCGTAAATTTTTACTGGTGGACGACCCTTTCACTATTGAGAACGGTCATATGACCCCGACCCTGAAACTTAAGCGGAAGGAGATTATGACGAAGTTTGCCAATGAAATTGATAAAGTGTACAATACGCTGAATATGGTTTATAATTCGGAGTGAGACGGTGGATTCGGTAGCGGCTTAACTGCCCTTAACTGCCTTTAATTATCAGAATCGGGAGAGCGCTGTGACTGGCGCTTTCTTTGCGTTCAACAAGACCCTCGGCAATAAGACCGTTGATGATTTCATCAAGATTCCATGGGCAATCGGCATATTTTTCACTGATTTCTTCGAGAAACATGCTTTCTGTATTGATAAGCTCTTTTATGATTTTTCCCCGATACCAGCGTTTTGAGCCCTGAAATTTAGACTGCCGGGTCAGTGGTCGGATACCTGTCTTTTTGCTGGTGAGTATAAGTGAGCCGTAATCCATCAATGCGTTGTGCCAGTCGCGGCTTTCGGCGGGGGGAACCACTTTTTCGGCTATGTGCTGCAGGGCGCTTGCTGAAAGGGTTTCGGGCAGACTGAACTCGTGAATCAGGATCCGGCGAATATTGGTGTCGATTGCTGCGGTGTTGAGATTGTCGGCGAAAATGGGGATGGAGCGACTGGTATATTCGCCTATGCCGGGAAGCGTTTTCAGGATTTCGGGACTTGATGGGACGGTGCCCCCGAATAAGTCCATGATGATGGCGGAACAACGGTGCAGTCGAAGTGCCCTTGAGTTGTAACCAAGACCACTCCAAAGGATGAGTGCTTCTTGTAGCGGTGCTGAGGCAAGGGTAGCGACATCGGGAAATTTTTTAAGCCAGGCCTGATACCGGGGAACAACCCGTTCAGCCTGTGTCTGCTGCAGCATGATTTCGCTTATCATGATGGCGTAGCGGTCGGTTGTTTCGCGCCAGGGGAAGGATCTGCGATTTAAGCGGAAAAAATCAAATATTTTTTTACGGAAAAGTTCTATTGCCTCTTCGGTCAATGCTTTGGGGTAGTGCTGCATGGAATTCGTCATAGGTTATAACGCCACAAAGCGGTCGGGCACAATCCCCTTTTGATCCTGACGGACTGTTGCGGCTTCGTGCATGGGGTCGTGACCGAAATACAGGATCCAGGATTCTTTGAGCGCTCGGTCGAGTATATATGTTTTTTCATCAAACACTTTTAATGGTTCGATATCGTAACTCATAATCCAGGAAATGGGAATATGCGCTGCAAACGGGAAAAGGTCGGCACAATGAACGAGTGTCCGGTGATTGTCGAAAACCTTTACCAACTGCTGACCCGGGGTATGACCATGGACTGTGAGGAGTGAAATTCCTTCGAAAAGTTCTGTTTCGCCATTGAGCAGGCGAAGGTTTTTCTGCTGTCCAAGTGCTTCGATAAAGAGAGGGACATAGCCTGCTTTTTCTTTTGGATGCGGATGACAGGCTGCCTGGTAATTATCGGCCTGGACGTAGAGTGTTGCTTCTGGAAATAGAGATCGAAGATGGTCGCCCTGAAGCTCAAACATTCCTGCTACATGATCGTAATGAAGGTGGGTAAATATGACGTCGGTAATATCGTGAGTAGTCAGGCCGAGACGCCGGAGCTCTTCATGGAGTTTGAATGGGGAGAGAGAGAAGATGGACTGCAGTTTTTCTGACCATGCAGTACCCATGCCGGTATCGACAAGAATGTTGCGGCCGTTACCTGAAATAAGCAGCAGACGGGCAACAAGCTTGATGCGGTTCAGTGTGTCGGCGGGAACTACTTTTTCCCACAGGGGTTTTGGTACAACGCCGAACATGGCGCCTCCGTCAAGAAAAAACTCCTGAACATTGAGTGAAAAAAGGCTATAGCTGCCAATGGTAAACGGCTGAGAATGGGATGGAGATTTTGCCTGTGCCGGGGTTGCGGGCTTCTGGTCTTTCTGCATGGATTATTGATTGGTCGCTGTTTTACAGGATGTTTGTTCTCATCTCTCTTCTTGAAGATATTAATTGTCACAATGAAATACGTACTGAGTTGTGTTGTAGTTTTTTTTATAGGCTAACATTCATGCTTCGAGTGTGAAGAGGGATTGTTCAAGGTCCTGACGAATTGATTCGTAAGATTGCTCTGTTAGGGCAACTGCGGAAATGGCATCAAGATGCTCTTCGAACAAGGCTACTCCCCTTTCGAGGATATGGTGGATCAGGGAGGTTGAGGGTTCAAGGTTATGAGCAGTGGAAAACTCGCGGTAACGGATGGTTCCGTGATCGTTGAGAGAGAGTGTGCCGGCATGGTGAGTGCTCTGGTTAATGGCATTGCACAGCATGGTGGCATCGACAAACTTGCCGTCCATAACGCTGCATGGGGGAAAAAGGTAAAGAACAAAAATCGGCCACTCTTCAAGGGCTATAATTTTAACCTTGAATGTCTGGTTTCTGATGAGGAGAGTTGTTGAGAGGATGCTGTCTTTTCCATTGTGATGAGGCTCTATGTTACCTTGCCATCCGGTCTCGGACAAAGATGTATGAAGCTGCTTTGCAAGAGGTTTGGGGGACATGTTTGCATTGCAGAAGGTCTGATATTTTTTTTTCAGGTAATTTTTTATGCTGCTCCAGGCTGACAGGGGTGGAGCAGCGCTTTCTGCACGATGGTACTCGCTTTGTTGGGCTTCATAGGTTTTTCTTGTAAGTGATACGGCGGCAATTTGTTCTGTGTGCCGTTTAAAAAGGAGCTCTCCTGCACTGATCCTGTCGTGTATCAATTCAAATGAGGGTTGGTTTTCTGCAAGTGTAATGCTGTCTCTGTAGCAAAGTTCTCCGTCTTCACTGACGGTTAGCCTGCCCATGAAATTGAAGCTTTCGTTGATGAAGTTTGCCAGGAGGCAGGCATCAATGCTTTTGCCGGTCAGCACCCTGAAAGGAGGAATCAGGGAGAACATGATCTGATGTTGTGTTTCATTGCCTTCGATAGTGAGAATGAACGGCTGGTTGTTGATGATCAGCTTTGAAGTCATGAGGCTTATACCGGTTACCTCGTTTTTATTGATGACTTGTTTCCAGCCTGATGCCGCTATAAATTGTTCAATGCAGGAAACCATATACATAGTTGTATTACACCCTTTTTTATTGATTCCGGTTGCTATCGCCCGCTCTCTTCTGTGTTTTGACTTTTTTTATGGCAGAGTTACAATAGAAGTATAGCGGGATGTGTAGGACAAAGGGTGTCTTATGCGGTAAAAGATTTGAGCTTGGGGTTTGATTGTGCGGAGATGATGTGGTTTTTGCAGTATTGCGTGCCTTACTGTATACTGGGTTAGTTTCGGAGTTGCATGCGTCATGGTGCTGCTCTCTCCCTCTTTTAATTGCATAGGCCGGAAAATTATACACTTAATCATGACTTTACGTTTTATTCATACTGCGGATATTCATCTTGGAAAAACCTATCGGTCTTCTGATATCGAGGTAACGCGGTACGAAGACTTTTTCGGGATGTTTTCGGGGATTGTTGAGAAGGCTGTTTCTGAACATGTTGATTTTATGCTGATTGCCGGTGACCTTTTTCATACTGCACAGATTCTTCCCCGTACTTTTGCCCGTACTATTGAGACGCTTCAACCGCTGAAAGATGCGGGTATTCCGTGTATTGCGGTTGAGGGCAATCATGACTGGATTCACAGGCATGACAGTATTTCCTGGATGGAAGCTCTGTCGCAGATGGGATATATTAATCTTCTGCGGCCTTCGCGTACGGATGACGGGGCTTATTGTTTTGAGAAATTTGATAAAGATCTTGGTGCGGGCGGTTGTATCTCTATTAAGGGTATAAACATTTATGGTGTCGGCTATATTGGCTCACAGGCTGGAAGTCATGTGGCCCGTATTGTTGATGCGATACGCACAAAAAACAATATTCTGCTGTTCCATGTCGGCATCTGGAGCTACTCTCCTGTGGAGATAGGCAACATGAGGGCTGAAGAGGCTCTGCCTCTTTCGGAGATGTTTGATTATGTCGCTCTGGGGCATGGACACAAGCCTTATACCGTTGAGACTCCTGAAGGCAGAACGTATGCCTATAACCCGGGTTCTGCTGAATGTGTCAATTTTGGTGAAGAGAGGTTCCGGAAGGGGTATTATATCGTTGAAGTTGATGAGGGTAACGGTTACCGGCATGAGTTCTATGAAACATCGCCGAGACCGATGCTGGTGATGAACATTAATCTTGATGGTGCGAAATGTGCGGATGAAGCACTTGAACGGCTGGAACAGCGGATTAAAGATAACGTGGCGGTACTGACCGATACGAGGCAGCCGCTTCTTGAGGTAAAGCTTACAGGGAGGGTCGGGTTCCATCCTTTTGAACTGGGTCGTGATCGTCTGCGCAATACCATTAGCAACATTTGCAATCCTCTGCATGTAGAGATAAAAAATCATCTTTCGCTTGTTACCCGTGAATCGGACTGCGAAAGGGAGATGAAAAATCTTGCCGAAATTGAAGAGGATGTGTTGCGGGGATTAATTTCTTCGCAGAGTGAGTATAAGGGCCGGGAGGATGAGCTGGTAAAATATTCCTTTGCGATTCGAGATCATGTCATGAAGGGTGACTGTGATGGTGATGAACTTCTTGACCTCCTTGGAGAGCTTGGAATATGAAGATACTTTCGGTTCATCTGAACAATACAAAGTCGCACCACGATTCTCTGTTTACGTTTTCTTCAGGCATCAATGTGCTTTGCGGGGCTAATGGTGCCGGAAAAAGTACGGTATTTGAGGCTATAGGCTATGCATTGTTTGGTGTTGATGCGCAGGAGTTTGTTGCCAATGTGACCCGATTTGTAACGATTGGTGCAAAGTCTGGAAAGATTTCAGTGGTTTTCCAGAGTGATGACGGGGATATATGGAAGGTGACCCGTACGGTATGTACTCCATCAAAATGGCTGCTGGCGAAAAAAAACGGAGAGGATTTTGAGGTTGAGGAACATGCCCGGGCCGAGGAGACTGCAGTCAGAATTGCGGGTCTGCTTGGTCTCGGCAAAGGCCGGCCGCTCTCTGAGCAGTTTACACTGGTTATAGGTCCGTTTCAGAACGAATTTCTTGGCCCTTTTATTATCAGGCAAGCGGCCAGGCGTCAGGAGGCTTTTGATGAAATACTCGGGATCGATACCTGGCGAAAAACTTTTAAGGGAACTTCGACACTCCTTGCGGCTGTTCAGACAAGGATTAAACTTATCAGGGTGGAGGTAGAGGGCCTTGAGCAACAACTGACAATTCTGCCGGGTAAAAAAGATGAGTGCCTTGCTGTCAGGAAGGTTTTAAGTGAACAGCAACTCGAGTTGACCAGGAAAGAGTTGCTTTTCGATGCTCTGCAGGTAAGGATCGATGAGCTTGACAGGAAAAAAAGTGTTATCGATGCGCTCTCTACTGAACTTGAAAAAATTGAAACCAGAATCAAGAATAGTGGTGAAATCATTGCCAGCCAGAAGCTGATGGTGGAAGCGGCTGAAAAAGCTGACACTATTGTGCAGGCTTCAAGGGAGGGTAAAATGGCTTTTGAGGCTGCTGAAGCGACACTTGGTGAGCTTCGGGAGAAAGAAAAAAAACGACGTATCCTGGAACAGGACATTGCCGGGCTGGAAAAGACAGCCCAGCGATTGTCGCTGCAGCTTGATCATGAAAAGGCCGATATCATTAAGGTTCAGCAAGAGTTGCTTGATGAAGAGGCCGGACACGGAATAACCCGTATTGAGCTTGTTGAGAAGTGCAGGCCTGAGATAAACACAACATCGCTTGAGGAGCTGCGACTTGAATCGGAACGTATTAAACAAGAGCGATCGGGATTAGCCGGCAGGCTGGAAGCTCTGGTAGAAGGTCAGGATAAGCTTGCTGAGGGGACTTGTCCGTTTTTTCTTGAGCAATGCCAGAATATTGTGGGGACAACACCTCAGGATCATTTTACCATAAAGAGAGATGATCTTGAAGGGTTAATAACAGAGCTGGATAAAGGTATCGTCCAAGCAGAAGGAAATGTTAAGGTTGCTGAACAGTCAGCAAAGGAGCTTGATGGGAACATTATCCGCTTGCAGGAACTCGATAAACAGCTTATTGCCATTGCGGAAAGACTTCAGACAAACAGCAAACGGAACGAAACGCTTGAAAAGCTGCATATCGAATTGTCTGAAGCGATAGCGCTGGTGAATAACCGGAAAGCAGGTCTGAAGGCTTATGCTTCGCTTGATGCAGATATACAGAAGGCTGAGACGGATAAAAAGAGTTTTCTCGGTGCTCGTGATGCTTATGCGGAAAATCTGCAGGTAGCTGATGATCTCGAAAATCGCCGGCTGACGCTTGTGAGGTATGAGAAGGCTGTTGACTGCTTTGTAAAGGAGCTGGCAGTCATCAAGTCCAATCGGACGGAGTGTATGGAGAACTATCAGCTGGAATTGCATGAAGATGCCCGGAAAGAGAGGGATAATGCTCTTTCGGAATTAGCCGCGATGCGCCAGAAGAATGTGGATATGGATAACACTATAAAAAGGCTGGAAAAAGAGATTCTTGAGCTTGAACGGATTGCTGTAACTGTCGCGGAAAAATTGGAGGTTATTGTTGGTTTGGAAAAGCAAGAGCGGCTGGTCAAATTTTTGCGCAACCAAGTGTTCAAGAATGTTTCGGCTGCGCTTTCTGAACGGTTCAGGGAGGAGATAAGTTTGAGGGCTGACAGAATTTACCGGTCGATTGCTGAATCTGATGAAGAGCTTCGGTGGGGCGATAATTATCAGATAATTCTAAGGGATATGGATGAGGGCTGCATAAGGGAACGAAGCGATGACCAGCTTTCGGGCGGACAGACTATGAGCGCGGTTGTTGCGCTGCGTCTTGCGCTTCTGCAGACGATTGGTGCGAGAATTGCTTTTTTTGATGAACCGACTTCGAACCTTGATGCGTCTCGCCGGGAAAATCTTGCCAATGCGTTCCGTGCTATCGAGATTGGACGTGAAGAGGTTACCGAGCACTGGTATGATCAACTTTTTCTGATCAGCCATGATGTATCGTTCACTGAAATTACTGATCAGATGATTCTGATTGGCGAGTAAGTTGACGTGGGGGGTAATGAAAATTTTTATGGCATGAAAATCGGGTTCAGAGTACCATCACTTAAGAAGCGCATTGCGGCACGAACTTCGTGGAAGCGATATGCACGGCAGTCATTGGGGTTGAAGGTTCCGCGGGGTTACGGATGGATTACCAATCCGAAAAAGGCGCTGTATAACCGGGTCTATTATCGGACTTCACGGGGGTGTTCTGTTGTTCTGTTTCTGTTGCTGACCGCTATTGGAATGTTTTGGTGCGGTATTATAATGGCGGTTTCGAGCAATCTACTTTTAAAATAACTTTTGTGCTGTCTATTGCCTTTGAGTGGCATTAATATGCCGTACAGTAATATTTTCAAGTGCAATATCTTTTTTACTCTAAAGAGTGTATTTTATCTTAAACATAATTTAAAAGATAAAAATATGACCGCCGTCGCAGAGCGAATTCTCAATGATGCTCTTGGTTTACTTCCTGTAGAAAGAGCCGAGCTTATCGAAAAACTTTTTCAAAGTTTTGATCGTTCCGTGAGCAGGAAAATCGATGCTGCCTGGGCAGAAGAAGTTGAATCTCGAATTGACGCCTATCGGCGAGGTGAGGTCAAGGCCTCATCATTATATATAAAATCTTTAAAATAACGAGAGACTTTCAACTGTTTTAACTTTCACATCTTCATACATCCTGCCGGTAGCCAGCAGTTCGTGCTTGATCATTTCTCTGAGTTCAAGGGGTTCAAGTGCTTCAGCTTCGCTGCCGTAGCGCATTACCCATCTTTTTACGGCGTCAAGTGCGCCGACCTTCATTTTCAGGATCATGGAGCCATCCGGCAACTCCTCTACTTCCTGGGTGTGGTGCCA
>SZXZ01000019.1 GCA_005843835.1 Chlorobium sp. | reverse complement strand
CACGGAATATACTATAGCAAATTCAGGGCGGGAATGCGCTTTGAGGTCAGCATAAACATCTGGTCGATCAAACCCGATGACATCAAAGGTTCGTCCATTTTTATCTCTTACCGAAAATTTCACATGCCTCTCGCGAAGAAGTTTTGGCGGCCCGAAAAGAGCCAGACCATCAGAAAAAAACAGCGGCTCCCGATTGCAGTGCCCGTAGGGCTCAAACTGTGCAAGAACATTGATAAACTTGGCCGTTATATCTTCAAGGGCAAGGTTTGAATCAATAACAAGTTCTTTTTGGCGGTCACCAATTGAGAGCAGATTCCCGCAAACTTCATTGAATTTTTTTCTAAACCCTGAAAAATTTTCCGGACGAAGAGTTATACCTGCAGCCTGATGGTGTCCCCCAAAGTGTTCGAGAAACTCGCTACATTCCTTGAGAGCCTCATATATATTAAAACCGTCGACACTTCTAACTGAACCTTTAATAAGACCATTCATGCCGCCAAGAATGACTGTAGGCAAATAATGTTTTTCAATCATTTTAGACGCGACAATACCAAGAACTCCAAGATGCCACGATTCATCATATAACACTATCGAAGAACAATATGACGCAAAATGGTTTTCAAGCATTTTTTCAGCCTTCGCCATAATATCAGCATCCGTTTCACGTCGAAGTAAATTCATGCGGTCAAGTTCATAGGCATGGCGCTGAGAATCCGCTAACGAATCAGAGAGAAGCCATTCTACTGCGAGATTTGCAGAGTGCATTCGACCTGCTGCATTAATACGCGGAGCGATTCCAAACGCTATATGAAACATCCCGATTTCTTCCGGATTCACCTTCATAAGCGAAAACATAACCGTTAACGTACGCCTTGGGTTTTTTCTCATTCTTTGCACTCCCTCGCGGACCAACGTACGGTTTTCATTTTCCAGAGCAACCATATCTGCAGCAGTAGCGATTGCAACAAAATCAAGATATTTCAACCAGGTTTCAGGATCAGCTTTCAAATGTTCAGCAATTGCCTGAATAAACTTGAACGCTACACCGCACCCGCATAATTCTCTGAACGGATACGTAGAGCCAATCAATTTCGGATTTAAAATCGCATAAGCTGGAGGAAGTTCATCAGGTTCATGATGGTCACAAACAATAACATCAATATTAAAATCTACGCATCGCTGTATCTCCTGATTCTCCCTTATGCCACAATCTACCGTGATTATAAGGCTGACCTTTTGATCAACTGCTGAATTGATACCGTCACTTGATAAGCCATAGCCTTCGCTAAAACGGTCATTGATATAATAGGTAACAGCAGCTCCCTGTTCTTTTAAAAAAAGATACAGCAGGGCCGTTCCTGTTGTTCCATCAACATCATAATCCCCATAAAGCATGATTTTTTCATGATCCCGAATAGCAACCAAAACACGATAGACCGCCTTTTGCATATCCTGAAAAAGGAATGGAGATGGCAGCTGATGAATTGAAGATCGAAAAAAATCCCTTGCCTCATCAAAGGTATGAATACCACGATTATATAATGCTCTTGCAACGGGCAGACTGACATTGATTGCTTCAGAAAGAGCAAGAACAGCCTTTTCATCAGGAGAGAGCAAATTCCAGCGGTATCGTTTCATGAGTAAGTTTTACAAGGAGGGTAATGACTGCAATCTTAACCTATATAACATTTCAGCCTTTCTTAACAAAAGGCTGAACATGTCTTGTATACTTTGTATAGAAAAGAAATGATAAAAATATTCTACATTGGAATTCAAGATATACAGTTGGGCCGGCTATTCACATGAACACTAACCATCAGGAATTCAGAGCATGAGCAACTTGATCACCATTGAACGTCATATCCTCGAACAACAAAAGTTTTTTCCGGACGCAAGCGGCGAACTTACTGACCTACTCAACGATGTTGCTTTTGCAGCAAAACTGGTCAGAAGAGAAGTCGTCCGTGCAGGACTGGTAGATATTCTCGGGTTCACAGGAAACATCAACGTTCAGGGTGAAGAAGTCAAAAAACTAGATTTGTTCGCTAATGAGAAAATTATTTCTGCCATCGGACAGCATGGCAGATTTGCAATAATGGGTTCTGAAGAGAATGAAGGAATCATTATTCCGCCGAAAAATGAGACTGGAAGTTATGCCCTTCTTTTTGATCCACTGGACGGCTCTTCCAACATCGATGTCAATGTCAGCGTCGGCACCATATTTTCTATTTATAAGCTTAAAGGCAGTGATCCATGCAAAGCGAACATCAACGACTGTCTGCAACACGGTTACGAACAGGTAGCTGCAGGGTATGTCATTTACGGTTCATCAGTTGTCATGGTCTATACAACTGGTAATGGGGTTCATGGATTTACTTATGACCCGACCATTGGAGAATTCCTCCTTTCCCACGAAAACATTATCACTCCAAAAAGCGGCAAATATTACTCGATCAACGAAGGATCTTACGCACAATTCAACGAAGGCACAAAAAAGTATCTCGACTTTATCAAGCAGGAAGACCCGGCATCAGGACGTCCCTACAGTACTCGTTACATCGGTTCGCTTGTTGCTGATTTCCACCGCAACCTGTTGACGGGAGGAGTCTTCGTTTATCCTCCGACGACAAAACATCTGACTGGAAAGCTGCGTCTTATGTATGAGGCCAATCCTCTAGCATTTATTTGTGAACAGGCCGGAGGTCGGGCAACGGACGGCAGACAACGTATCCTTGATATTCAGCCAACTGCTCTCCATCAGCGGACACCA
>SZXZ01000021.1 GCA_005843835.1 Chlorobium sp. | reverse complement strand
GTACCATTCAACACCATAACGGCCTCGAACAGGATGAGTCCAAAAAAATTGAAATCGATGTTTTAGTCGGAGCCTCCGCAGGTGGCATGACAGCCACTATAGCAGCCCAGAAATTGCTTTTTGAAGCCTCCTCACTTGTAGAACCCTACAACAACTCACTCTATCGCGCCTGGGTTAAGGATGTAAGTTTTGATACGTTATTTAATCTCCAGACAGGTGAAAATTCCACACATTCAATATTATCGTCAAACCACGTTGAAGATATATCAAAGAAGCACGTAACCGACCGATATGCCAGTCAAATACCTGCCAAAAAGGAAAGACACTTAGCTGCTGCAGATACCATTCAATTAGGTCTAGCTCTAACCAACTTGAACGGGGTGGATTATATACGCCCACTCCGTACCGGTGGCCAATTTTGTTATACGCGCTATCAGGATAAATTAGTCAAAGGATTCAACGCAAGTAATACTGCGGATGATACCTTATCAGCTTGGGAAATAGTCCGTAATGCAGCAGTATCATGCGGCGCTTTCCCGTTCGCATTCAGGGTAAAAGATTTGATACGTAACTACGATGAGTATCCGTCAGATTTTTTACCACTTGTTCCGAACGGAAGTTTTCCAACACCAATCCGCTCATTCTCATACACAGACGGCGGCACATTTGAAAACGAACCTCTCGGAATGGCCAAATCTCTTGTTAATGCAATAGATCCCACGCATTCCCATCACGATGAACGATTTTATCTTTTTGTTTCCCCGGGCAACCGTGCCGGCACTTCAAATTCTGTATTCAGTGAAAAACAAGCAGATTTCAGTGGAGCAGCTAAAGCAATTACTGCCTCTATCTTCAATCAGGCACGATTCCGTGATTGGATTACAGCCGAACAAATCAACGAGCAAATCCATATTCTGGACGACCGAGCAACAGGATTATCTCAAGCCATAATCGCAGGACAAATTAACCCGACCCAGATTAAAGATTTAGCCTTTAGTCTTTTACCACTTCTTTTTGGACAGAGTGCCACTGCTCAAAATGATATACAAATAGCACAAAACCGCCTGCGGACTCAATATCAAAAGGAATATGACACTCTGACTAACAAGCAAGGCAAAGAAACAGCAGATATCTGGATCGATGCTATTCTGGTCTTCGAAAAAGCTGCTGACCTCGGAGACAAAGACGAAATGCAGGTCTTCGGCATTACAGCAACCGAAGAAGAACTCGCAAGCAGTAAACTCAGTGCATTCCTCGGCTTCTTTGACCAAGCCTATCGCGACCACGATTATGATGTAGGCAGAACCAAAGCCCGTGAATTCATAAAAACAGTACACCTCAACAACAACATAGACCTATGGTTTCCCAATCATCCTGTAAACAATCCAGCTGTCACATTCGAGACATGGATGGATATCCGACCAATAAATCAAAAATTAAATGGCCTTAAACTGGAAGAGGTCCCCGAAGACCTGCGAAAAAAATTTAGAGATCGCATCGCCGATACGGCCGATAACTTATTGTTAGAAATGGGGATGTCATGGGCCGTCCGGAAGGGAATCAACCTCTTTTTTATCAAACAAACCCTTAACAAATGGCTTAACTTGCAATAACCGATAGAGACATATCATAAAGCAGGGGTGCCATACCCTGTAGCGCAGTGTGTAACATTCTGTGATGAGATTGAACAAATCTAACCATTGAGAATCTTCTCGTAACAGCTATATTGAAAATGAATTCTCAATTGCAATAGACGCAACATGCACAAAAACATTGGAATACTTTTAGCCGTCTTATGTCTGATGTTTCTAAACTCCTGCCAAAAAAAACAGAGTTTCCCATCCAATTCCAAAAAAACCATTGTAGTCACCACATCTGTTCTTGGTGCAATAGTCAAGGAACTGGTAGGTGACAAGTGTGTGGTTAACGTTATCATTCCCAATGGCCTTGATATCCACGAATGGGAGCCATCAGCTAAAGATACCGAAACACTCCTGAACGCATCACTTATCGTTGAAAACGGTCTAGGCATGGAAGGTGGATTATCAAAAACACTCAACCAGGCCCGCTCCTCAAAAGTGAAAATCTTTACAGCAAGTAAGTATATCAGCATCCAAAAAGTCGGGACTCTAGAAGATGTCCACTCTGGAGATCCTGATCAAAAGCATGGTGCGGCAGATCCCCACTTCATGCTTGATCCTGAAGCAGTAAAAGAGATAACCAAAGCACTCGCAAATACCATAAAAGGGGAGTTCAAGATCGACCTTTCGAGCAACGCTGAAACCCTAACCACAAAGCTGAACACTCTGAACAGTTCCATTCAGGGTCAAATAGCATCCATTCCGGAAAGAAATCGAAAATTGGTCACAGGGCATCAATCTTTAGGATATTTTGCCAAAGCTTTCGGATGTAAGTTGGTTGGAGCAATCATACCAAGCCTGACTTCGCAGGCAGAGGTATCAGCCTCAGAACTTGCAGTACTGAAAACTCTTATTCTGCAGAACAAAGTAAAAGTACTCTTCACCGAAACAGGCACACCTGCCAAAGTTGCCGAAGCCCTTGCTCTTGAATCCGGTGTACAATGTGTCGAGATTAACACCCATTTGCTTCCAGAAGACGGATCTTATTTCACCATGATGAAAAACCTTACAGCCACTATCACCGGGAGTTTAAAGTAAGTGGATATATTTATAACACCGTTTTTGAATAATGGATTTTTGCTGAATGCTCTCTTCGCTGGTACCCTGGTCGCCATAGCATGCGGTATTGTAGGCACTTTCATGGTACTCAGGGGGTTAGCCTTTCTTGGTGATGCATTGGCCCACGGAGTACTTCCAGGAGTGGCTTCAGCATTGCTTTGGGGGATTCCCGGATTTGTTGGCGCTTCTGTAGGCTCACTGGTTATGATCGCGGGGATAACTTGGATAACCAAAAAATCCAGATTATCTGCAGACACTGCAATAGGCCTGCTTTTTGTTGGTATGTTAGCATCAGGAGTTGTCATTGTTTCGCACTCTCAATCATTTTCCGGGGACCTCGTAAAACTTCTCTTTGGGCAATTTCTTGGTATTACCTCATTTGACTTGCTCATACAAGGCACAGTCACGCTTCTTCTCGCTGTTATGGCATTTGTTTTCCGGCGACCATTTCTGCTCCTTTGTTTCAGTGAAGAGCAAGCTCAGGTTTCTGGATATTCAGCGAAATTATACCATATGTTACTCCTCGTCATGATCGCCATGACGGTTATTGTTTCGTTTCAAACCGTAGGAACTCTCCTTGTCTTTGGAATGCTTCTTGCTCCCGCCGCAACAAGCTCCTTTGTTTCTCGGCAACTTGTTGGCATGATGATTATCGCCAGCGGTTTTGGGATTCTTTCAGTCTATATCGGGTTGCTTTTAAGTTACCACTTCAGTCTGTCGGCTGGAGGCTGTGTCGTAATAGTGGCCGTTGGTATTTTTTTTATAGTTTTCCTTTTCTCCCAAACTTTTGAAAAGGAGCATTTTCATGGTTGAAAATGCACTTACTCTTAAAGAGGTATCAATCGGCTATGATGGGATAACAGTTCTTTCAGGTTTAAACCTTACCATTCCACGAGGAGCTTCTCTCGCTTTAGTAGGAAGTAACGGTTCAGGAAAAACAACCCTTGTAAAAACATTGGCAGGACTCCTGCCCGTCATAAAGGGAACCCTAGAAGTTTTAGGCGATACACCAGGCCGTCAACCTCTAAGGATAGCCTATCACGGCCAATTCCATCCGAACGCATTTATCCTTCCCTTACGGAGTATTGATGTAGTTATGATGGCCAGGTATCCATTCAGAGGATTTTTTAGGCGACTGACAAAAGAAGACAACAACATTGTCAGAGAGTCCCTGACATTTATGGATGCCCTCGAACTCTCAGAAAAACAACTCAATACCCTTTCGGGAGGTCAAAAACAAAAAGTTTTTCTCTCCTACACCCTTGCCCGAAACGCAGATCTTCTTCTTTTGGATGAACCCACCGCAGGGTTGGATGTCTATGGTGTAAATCTTTTCGGCAAACTTATTCGCCGTCTTAAAACTGAAGGTAAAACCCTTTTAGTTACTACGCATAGCATCAAAGAAGCATCCCATTGCGACTATGTTCTGTTGCTGGCTTCCAGAGTGGTAGCCTTCGGTACTCCTGCCCAGGTTTTAACTCCGGCAAACCTGCTCGAAACCTTCGGATTAGTCGCCCAGTTTAGTGGTAATGACCTTTTAATCATGGATAACCACTATGAATCAGAACATGAATAACATGAAAAGAAAAACCAGACAAAGGGAAATTATCAAACAGGTATTTCAGGTAGAAAGCCGGCCACTGAACCCGATGGAACTTCTCGGTCTGGCGCAAAGCAGACTTTCAGGTATAAGCCTCGCAACTGTCTATCGGGCCATAAAAGAATTGGTGGAAACAGAATGGCTGATAACTGTCGAAATGCCAGGTATGGCACTCTATTACGAGATCAATCTTCACCGGCACCACCATCATTTTTTTTGTTACAGCTGCAGCAAGGTTTTCGAAGTGGAAGGCTGTGTTCCTGTTGAAACACTTACTCCAAAAGGTTTTTTGCTGGAGTCCCATGAAATAATACTGAGTGGTCAATGTTCCGCCTGCATGCAAGGGTAATTATCTCGAAACCACTCTTCTTTTTTTACACAAAAAATATTCGAAAGTTAATTAGCCGGTATTGAGTGATCGAGCTTTAAGCGCCTCCGCAAATTATTATTTAACAAGAAGCCTGCCATATGATTCGCCCATCAAAACATGTTTAAATCCATCGCTTTCTTTTGGTACTGTTAAAGCAACAGTCACCTTGTTTTGAAAAAGCAATACAATATCCGAACCGCCAAACAGAAAATACCCAAGCATATCACCCTTTCTGACCCTATGACCCACTTTTACGGTATCCTCAAAATTGACGGACGATACTTGCGACATTCCGATCGGCAATATTGCCACTAACCCATACTTTTCAGTTTCTACAATAACGCATCCGCGTGTCTCAATATTTTGCCAACCAGGTTTTGTTGACTCAAAAACATATTTTTTATTCTTGGCGTCCCAATTTATAATTCCGCCAACTGCATCATCGCCAGGGATAATTCGAACCTCTTTTATCGTTCCATCAACAGGAAAATGAAAACGGTGATAATCATTGACATCCAGATATGTATGCGTTAACGTACCGTTGGCAAATGAATTTCCGTATGCACTGCCTTCGCCGATCAGTACCGGTATAGAAGTAAAAACATTGGATTTTATAGTGACACCATTGTTATTGACAATGGTTGAATTTTTATCTATTTCCCATACCCCTTGGGGTTTTGAATCAGCAGGGGACGTCACTATTGATGGGTCATTTCGAGAGACAATCGGGCGTTGGTCAGGCGACTTCAGATACCTTGCAAAAAAGGCATTAAACGTTTTCCATTTCGACGAATCTTCATACCAGCCCTTATGCAGTCCAAATGATTTATCATCTAAAGCTTTTCTATAGTACTCATCTTTCCACGATCCCTCCTTACTTAAAAACATCCCCCATTCTTTCACGAAATTGATCAACCATGTCCGATATGGTTCATGGTATTGCAATGAATTATTGTAATACCCCTTATCTTTTAACGCTCCGAGAGGACGGTCATTAACAAAATAAAAGTAATCTAAACTCTGGTCGATTTGATCGTACAGTTTTGAATATGGAAGATTTGGTAGAATCGACCACGGCATTGCCTTTGCTGCCCAATCTATAAACGAATAATATTCCTCTAACGTGGTGACAGGATTTGTTGCCTTATCCGGATTATTTTTTCTAGCAATTTCAATTGACGTAACAAGCATTTTTCTAATTTCAGAATTATGCTCTACCATCGTTACCAATTGCTCTGTAATTGGTTCATGTTTTGTTTCTGTTAATTTTTTATCCTGCGCAAGTACGTTACAACTCAAAAAAAACAGTACCGTTAAAAAGGACGGTAACCAGATCAATTTTTTTCTCGTCAGCATATTCAACCCCTTTTAATGTGATGGTTATCATTCCCAGGAATGGACTTGGCCGTAAATTTCTATTGTCTTGTAAAGTCCCTTCCGTTTCTGGTAAGTATTTGCCTCAAATATAAGATTATGGATCGAATAGAGCGGAAAACGCGCTCAAACATCTTGGATTCCAAACGGCTTCTTGACGTTTGGACGTGCATTTATAATACCGGAAAATAACACCAGGCGCAGGTCTTCACCACCTCGGTAGGTCACATTATCCTTTATATCGTAGCTTCTTCTTGTTTGAATATCCCAACTCAAATATTTATAATCTAACACATCATAAAAAGAGGGAAGTCTTCAGAAGAACATATTTAAGCTGAACAGCGTAAATAATGGATATACTGACTATGAAAAAAAACCTCAAGCGTATCATAGAGCTTATCGATGCCGAGGAGTATAAAGCAGCTCATGATCAGTTGTCGATTCTTATAAAAGCATTCCCTGAGGTCTGGCAGTTAGAAGTGGCATTTATAGAAACAGGGATTGCCCATGTGATGAAGGTGAAGGGGCCGGAACGCAGACTAAGTATGGGTTTTTATTCACAGAGTGCTGTATGGCGACTTAAGGATGTGTTAGGGCAATCGGGTGCAGGTGAGTGTCTACGGACTTTGCATAAACTTGTAGATTTTACCGCAACAGCTCGATTTAATTATTTAAACTGATGGGGCTGCACGCCTCATCAGCTTTACCTCACTCACACGAACAGATATATGGCTGATACGATTTTCATGATTCACGGAATGCTTGGGGGGCCGTGGTACTGGGAAAACTATCGGAAAAAGTTTGAGGCAGACGGATACCGCTGCATCACTTCAACATTGCGTTACCACGATATGGATCCCCGCAGTGTTCCACATCCTGATCTTGGAACAACAAGTCTCCTTGATTATGTTGAACAGCTCCAAACCGAGATCGACCAATTGGACGAAACGCCTATTGTGATGGGCCACTCCATGGGAGCACTTCTTGCCCAGATACTTGCTACACGCATTAAAGCTAAGGCCTTGGTGCTGCTTACTCCAGCGGCCCCTTACGGGATAATGGCTCTGACGCCCTCTGTTGTCAGAAGTTTCTGGAGTGTACAGACGACGTGGGGTTTCTGGAAAAACCCGTTCCGTCAGAAATTCAGTGAAGCTGCCTATTCAATGCTGCATTTGCTGCCGGAAAAGGAACAGTGGGAAATATACAGTAAACTCGTTTACGAATCAGGCAAGGCAGCCACGCAAATTGGTTACTGGTTTCTTGACCCTTATAGGACTTCAAGTGTCGATGAGTCCAAGGTTACCTGCCCAGTTTTAGTTGTTTCCGGAAGCCTCGATCGTATCACCCCGGCATCGGTCGCCCGAAAAATTGCGAATAAGTATAAGGCCGTGTCAACATATAAGGAGTTCAAGAATCATGCACACTGGGTAATTGGAGAACCTGGGTGGCAGGAAATTGTAGACTATGTTGGTTGTTGGCTAAAAAAGCAGGGGATATCATCCCTGTTACCCGAAAAATGACTTTTTATTAACACAAATCCCCTGTGGGTGTTGTTTATTTCTGAATATATTTGAAATCAATTCGTCCACCATATGAATGTCGTTATTCCACTAATCTATGCAGAAGTTCATCCTATGCAAGTATCGGTTTACCGGCATATAACTTGTGTATAATCCCACTTAAACAGCTTTTTTCGATACACTCATTATCTTCGAAATATACGCCATGATTTCTGATGCCGAAAAAGCTAAACCACTGTAAAATACCTTTAATATTTATACCGCCAGTAAACACAATATTTTCGGGGATAGGTCCAATCTTTTCATCATTATAATATGAATCTCCCATTTTTTTTATTGAAACCGAATGATCTGCTTCTTCATTTTTAGCATCATCCCTGAAATTTGAACCAAGAATATCAGAAGGGGAATATACATTAAGCCATTGTATTGGTACATCTTTTAACATCCCTCTACCCTCAAAATAGTACCCCCAAAACAACCTGATAAAATCGTATGGACACCCAATTGTGGTTAAGCTATATATATTATTGACTCTTAAAGATGGCGAATCACCATAAGGAAATATATTATCTAATGCAATGACGCTGCCCATACTGTAAGAAACCACATGAATACGTTCATAATTATTTGACGATATATAATCAAGCATATCAGCAAATCGACCAGCTATAATATCTTTATACTCTCCTAAGCTTATATAATCAATAACACCCATAAGGGATTCAACCATGCTTGTGAATGTTTTTTGATAGTCAGGTACAAATGATTTTATAAGTGCAGATATTATAACAAAATGACCACTGTACACAACTAATATATTTAGTGGATCTTCGATTTTAATATCAGATGTCCATTTAGATATTTCTATACCCAATGAAGGTATTACGGATTTTACAACACCGGCAACGGCTATTATTACAATAATCATATAAATGGATAAAAAAAGCATAAGCAGCATAGCATAAGCGATCTGGAATTGCTCAGATAATCGCTTAGACCTTACAGTAAAAAAGGAGCAAAACAATTTATAGTATAGATTAATCAATGTAAAAAAAAGCATCATACTCTTTTTAAAATTATTTTTTCTTGCCCATACATTTCTGAGCGTTTTCGCATACTCAAAATAATATATATCTGCTACCTTGTTTTTATTTTCACCGTTATTTCTGATAATAGATCTCACAGACTCCATGTCTGTTTTAGAAATACCTGACTGATAATGCTTATCATCCCCACTACGAACCACATCATAACTTACATGTGCTGATAATGTATTTCTGTCAAGTTCAGCAGCAAAGCGTTCAGCAAAAAGATCGACACCAATATGATTACCCATATCTGGAATAAAGATAACCGCATCAGTATTATTATGAGTGGTTATAGCCATGATTTAAATTATTAACAGTTTGAGGTAATTAATAAAATACTTCAACACCGGATTGACACATCGAAAAACAATAACGTGCAAGGGGGCAGAATTTTGTTCAAATAATCGTAGGGCAAATGTTGAACGTTATACCATTTTTACGATATCGTATTACATCTCCTGGCTGAAGCGAGCTATCGGCAATCTTTAGGCAGTTGTCTTCAAGAACCCTGTTCACGTCGGACCGGGTTAAAATCGTAAACAACATCCTCGACTGAAGACGCACAGGGGCACGTTTCAGTGCACGATCAAGGTAATCGATTGCTTATTCAAGCAAGTCTCCACCCAGATAATCATACACCTGTCGAGGATGCACATTTCAAAAGTGCTCGTAATCCTATCAAATATTGAGCAAAAGTTCGGGTAACTATAGAACAACTGTCCTTGAACTCCCTGGTATCGAAAGGACTACCGGATGAAACCTGGCTATCGGAAAGGGCAAGCAGATTACAGACATGGAAACCTGAAGTCAATGCCTGCTTAATTTGTTACGCGATTTTCCGCAGCAAGTCATTAATTCGTAAAAAAGCGACTCTGAGAAACAAACGGGCGCTTGTTGATTTTTAAGAAAATTGCAATCCATCTTCAAATGCTTTTCAATAAACGCTGAATAAGAACATGAGCATAAGACATCAGCAAAAACCATCAGTGTAATTTATATATAAATTTACTAATTTACGTTCATTGAGTATAGGTATATACAGATCTAAACTATGCCGTACTGAGAAGATTACTGCATGCAACTATAGCTTCAGATCGAACAGGTGTGCGTTATCGCTTACGTATTATGGGTAATACAACAGGCTGAACACTCTGTGGAAAGTATTTAAAAATAAATCTTTGACGGTATATGGTTTCAGGCTGACCAGTTAGCGCAGGGGAGACTTATTAGTGGTATTCATGGAACGGAAATTGCCGTTAAATAAGCAAATTTTACATCAGCACTTTGATTGATAAGGCATTGATCGAAATAATACACACATTTAGAATGGAGTGATACTTTTGAAAAATATTCCTAAGACGCTATGGGAATGGGATCTGGAGAGTGGGGAAATGCTCTTGACCGATCAGGTCAGGATGCTTTTTGGACAAAGTCTGACTTCAGCTAAACCCTCTTATAATGCCTGGATACAATCAATTTTACCAGGCGATAAGGTACGCACAGAACAAATTATTCAGACGGCTCTTGCCAAAAAAGAGTCCTTTATTGTTGAGTGCCACATCTTTGACTCCAGAGGTTCAATCCGAAAACTTATGACTCAGGGATTTCCGGTCAAGAATGGCGATGGACTGGTAAAACGCTATATGGGAATCACTATAGATGTAAGCAAAAGTAATGTTGACGGTCAGCTTATCAAAGCTGCCAACCTGAACTGTCTCCTTTTTTTTTACAAGCAGCCATTATGCACCATAGATCAAGACGGAAGAATACTGGCCTCAAATAAAGATTTTGAGGATCACTATTCAGGAGAATTCAGCTCACTGAAAGGTCGGGATTTTCATAAGCTGTTTAGGCCTGAACTGGCTGATGGACGAAAAGCAAAATTTGAAAATGTCTTCAATACCGGAAAAACAATCCATTTTAAGGACCGGTGCCTCGAAAAAGAGAAAATAGATAAAAAGCGAAAGGAGAACATCTACCAGATATCGGCTTATCCTGTTATTGAGGATGACGAAACAATAAAATCCCTCGCGGTTTTTATTACAAACACCAATGAAAATAATGAGGCGGAGCAGGCAAGAATTCAGCTGGACAAGCAATACCAAACTCTTATTGCCGCCTCCCCGGACAGCATTATAACAACCAATCTCGAAGGCATCATCAGCAGCGTTTCCGACATCGGTCTGGAAATATTCGGAACTAACAACAAGGCCGAGGTTATCGGGCAGCCATTTTCAAGAATTGTCTATTCAGAAAACTATAGAATAATTGATGAAATATTTGATGTAACGCTTAGAGAAGGGTTGATTCAAAACAGAGAGATCCTGCTGAAAAAGAAAAACAATACGGTTTACTCGGCTGAAATAAGCGCGGCATTGATTCAGGATAATAATGGGGAGCCATCCTCCTATATGATTATCATCCGGGACATTTCACAGAGGAAGATTATCGAAAGCGAGCTTTTCCATGCAAAGCGGCTTATCAGCCTCGGCGAAATGGCATCCGGCATTGCGCATGAAATTTATCAGCCTATAAACAATATCGGACTGGTCGTCGATAAAATGCTTATGAGAGCTTCTGCAAACGGCTGGAACTGTACCAGCGAGATTAAAGTTACGTCTGACAAAATATTTGAAAACATCATCAGGGTACAGACAATTATTGACAATATCCGATCGTTTTCGAGCACCGACAACAACTATATATCATCAGTTGTCAATATCAATAAAAGCATTCGCAACGCGCTTCTGATGGTCTCGGAACAGTGTAAACACCGCTCAATCGTTCTTGATTTCAAACCGGAGCAGGAAAGATTTCTGGTTATCGGAAACATCTATAAGTTTGAGCAGGTGATCCTCAATCTGATCAGGAATTCCATTGATGCTCTCGAAGAGCGGAAGCAAGTCAGCCAGTCACCATTTGATATGAAGATTCTTATCCGGTCATTTTATGACAACGGCTATGTTACCATAAGTGTAGAGGATACAGGGGTCGGTATCAGTGAACATAATATTGAGTACATCATGCACCCCTTCTATACGACAAAAGAGTCAGGAAAAGGTACAGGGCTCGGGCTTTCAATCAGCTACGGAATCATTAAGGAAATGAACGGAGATATTAGGATTAAAAGCACATCCATGAAGGGCACCACTGTAGTGATCACCTTGCCCAAGTCAGAAAAATAGACACCCAGGTATTATACCTGCCCTTATTTGGCAGGCCTGTGCCTGAAATCACTGCAACTTCACAGGTTCATCATTCCAGGTAAGATCACGGCCTATCAGTTTCCGAATGGACCCCTTTGGCAAAATAATTATTTCACCTCCATCGCGACTGTACCAGTAACCATGCATGTGATTTTCGCGTTCGTTAAGAAAACCGGGTATGAGGAACTCTGACGCATCTTTCCTTGATAACCGGTCAGAACAAATACACTCCTGCCCGTTTTTTGAGACTGCTAGCCATGGCATGTTCAACCTGTATTTGTGTTGCGGGTTATTGAGACGGCCTCTTCTTTTTATATACGTTTGAAGTAATATAATTAATCTCGTTCACAATTTTTTGAGGGTGAAAAGTGCTTCGGGAAAAAAAGTGATGCGACAGGGAAAAGAGAGGGGAAACAGCTCAAAATTATCGGGGAAAAAGAGGGAAAAAACTTTGTACAAAAGTTGACGAAGTTGACGCCTATATGATATGATTTGTGCGGGTTTCCGGACGAGAGAAAAAACAAGGTTTTTTTGCAGTTTTTGAGCAAATCGGCGTGCGTGAAAAGCATATTGCGGAAGCATAAATTCAATGGAAATTATTGGATAATACTATAATAACACGCCATATTCTCTTGATAATGGAGGAGCTATTCGGGTGTGATGCGGTGGCTAAACTACTGCACATAAAAATATAAAGGGTCAAGTCGATTTTATGCTCGCGCTGCGAGGGGAGGGAAGTTGGCTGTAAAATCGCAACAAATATTTGGTCTATTTACTATATTCGAAAAGCTTATACCTTGTTATGAAAGGTAGTGTTACCCTGTGTTTTTTATTGGGATGCAGGAGTGTAGTCAATACAACGTATTCAACTTATTGTGCATTGAGTTTTTCTTCGTATTCACCTTCCTCTGGCACGACTTCCGGTGAGAGGCCGAAGCGCATTTTTGTTGTTGGTGCCACAGGCTATATTGGTAAATTTGTTGTCCGTGAACTTTCTGCAAGGGGTCACGCGGTTGTCAGCTTTGCGCGTGAACGTTCGGGGGTTGATGCTGCAACAACGGCTGAACTGACACGACAGCAACTGCAGGGTTCTGAGGTTCGTTTTGGGAATGTTTCCAACATGGACTCCCTGATGAGGGATGGTATTCGCGGCGAACACTTTGATGTTGTGGTCTCCTGTTTAACGTCACGTACCGGAGGGGTGAAGGATGCCTGGATGATTGACTATCAGGCAACTCATAATGCTCTTGAAGCGGCTAAAAAAGCCGGAGCACAACACTTTTTGTTACTATCAGCTATCTGTGTCCAAAAGCCTCTGCTTGAATTTCAGAGGGCAAAGCTCAAATTTGAAAAGGAGCTGACTGAATCCGGGTTGACCTATTCGATTGTGAGGCCGACGGCTTTTTTTAAATCGCTCGCCGGTCAGATTGAGTCGGTAAAAAAAGGGAAGCCGTATATCATGTTCGGCAACGGTGAGCAGACTTCCTGCAAACCAATAAGTGAAGCAGACCTTGCCCGCTTTATGGCGGATTGTCTTGAAGATTCCTCTAAACACAACAAAATCCTGCCTATCGGCGGCCCAGGCAATGCCATTTCAGCTAAAGCACAGGGCGAGCTTTTGTTTGAACTTCTTGGACGAGAACCGAAGTTTAAAAAAGTTCCGCATCTCATGTTCGATATCATTATTCCAGTGCTCACTTTCCTTTCAAAACTGTTCCCGACACTGAAGGATAAAGCTGAGTTTGCCAGAATCGGACGTTACTATACTTCGGAGTCAATGCTGGTTCTTAATCCCGCGACTGGCCAATACGATGCTTCAGCAACCCCTTCTTACGGGACCGACACCCTACGCGATTTTTATGCAAGAGTCTTGCAGGGAGGCCTCGAAGGCCAAGAGCTCGGTGCACATTCTATGTTTTGAGCGGTGGAGTCAGTAAGAACGATTTTGACTGCCTGTATGTAACGCCTTACCCCTCTTCTATGAAAAAAATATCACGGAGTGGAATGCTGATAGTCTGGGGTGTTTGGGAAGTTGCTTGATTATCTGTGCCGACCGGTGCTTTAACCGAAAAAATAAGTGCGGGGAATACTTTGCACTGCACTTCACGACCAAGATAGACCCTTCGCACAATCGCTCGATCAGCTTTATGAAGCTGTACCCGATAAAACCTACCCGGGATCAGTTCCGGCAGTTCTTTTTCCAACATGAAGATTCCTGATTTAACGATTGGCTCTCATATAATCACTGGACACTTACTCTCGGTCAGTGGGGCACATCAAGGTCGGGTTGTTCAACAGTTCAACACCGGTGTCGTATTATTCTATCAAATATTATTCCACAAATCCGCTATCGTTTACCTGGCCACTCCTTTTCATAAGTGATACAACAGGTTATTGGAAACAATTTTTTTTGTGGATGATTATCACGACTGAAAATGCGGCAATGATGTAGGGTTTTCCGTGCCTAAAAACGCACACTTGTGCGCATTTAAACCTGGTATCGGGCCATCAAGAGGACTAGAGAAAGAGTGAGGTGCAAAAAAAAAAGTCCACCAGTCATTAACGATTGATGGACTTAACAAAATACAGAGAGATCGCCATAATCACGTGATTATCCAGCGACTTCATCCTTCAAATTTTTTCCCGGTTTGAACTTTACTACTTTTTTGGCCGAAATGGTAATGGCCTCACCAGTCAGAGGATTACGACCTGGGTGTTCTGCCCTGTCAACCGTGGTGAATGTACCAAATCCTACAAGTGCAACATCCTCACCGTTTTTCAACGATGATGAAACAACATTGATAAAGGCCTTAACAGCACGTTCAGCATCTACTTTGGTCAGGTTCGCCTGTTCTGCAATTTTTTCAACTAGTACAGCTTTTGACATGGGGTATGATTTTTAGATTGTTATTGTGAAGGCTTATTTAAAAAAAGGATTTGTTGCATAAAATTTGAACACCCGGAAACCGCGGAATGAAAAATCTTATAAATATTACCGGGAGAAAAAAAAGGCACAGATAAAATTTTATCAACTTTACAATATCAAGGTATTATTTTTTTAATAAACCACAATACTTTAAGCATTTCTATGTTATCGACATAAATAAATCATCTATAAGCGAATCGCTTTTTTTATACTTTTGAGCTTTGTTTTACATAAAAGCAGGGCTTTCTGACACTTGCGCTTCATCGAAAGCTGGGAGAGGGTTACTCATGCACAAGAATTTTGATGCGCAGATTTGTTGTTTTTTTCCTCAGGCGAGCACTGAACGCCATAGATTTTGCCATGTTTTCTATCATGTTATACTAACGGGCTGATATTATCTATATTATGTTATGATATAATACAGATATACATAACATTTGCGGCATGAGGACAAGGTTACACAGAATAAAAAATAGTAAGGTGGAGCAAGTAAAAGGTAATGCTGAACCGGCTCCTGCGGAATATCCATTTCATCCTTTAACAGAGGGAATTGTTATCGGGATTCTGGTATTTTTTGCAATATTTATTACAACGTATTTTATCTACTATCATACCTTAAACGCCCAAAAAGGGGAGATTCGGGAAGGCTTATTACGTACTGGATCTGTTTTAGCGTCATTTATTGATGGAGATACTCATAAAAAATTTATTTCTCGCGACCAGGAACAATCGCCGCTTTATGAACAAGCGTTACTGCCTTTCAAAAACACCCTGCACGCCGACTCTACGATTGCCTTTGTATACACTTTAGTTCTGAAAAATGACAAGGTGTATTTTGTTCTGGACCCTACTCCTTCAAGCGACAAGAACAAGGATGGTATAGACGATAAATCACATATCATGCAGCCCTATACTGAAGCAAGCAAGGGAGCTGTCCGCGCTTTAAAAGAGCATATTAAAATTGCGGAAAATGAGCCATATCAGGATCGTTGGGGCTCGTTTATGAGTGCATATATTCCATTTTATGATTCCAATAAACAGTTTGTCGGGGTTGTAGGAATTGATATCCGCGCTGATAATTATTATAAACGATTAGCTCCAATTCAACGAGCCACAATTCGGGCAATGGTGACTGCCTTTTTTATATCGTTTTTAATTTCTTCTGCGGTTTGGTTTATGAGGAATTTCTCGAAAATTATAAACCAAAGCCGTCATAAAATTTATAAAGAATATTTGCACTTAAAGGGGAAAGATTAAGAGGAGAGATGATCATGTCATTAGATCAAGCAAAGGCGTTTATCGAAAAAATGAAGTCTGACGATGCATTCAGAGAGCGCGTAATGGCAATTGAGGATGTTGCCGGTCGGCTGGTTTGCATTCAAAGCGAGGGTTTTGCGTGTACCGAGGCAGAGATTCAGGCTGTCGCTGGTGAGCTACGTGATGAAGATCTTGATTCCGCGGCGGGGGGTAATCCCTTTTTTTCGGGGAGAACACACTGGGTTGGATGCTGGGCCGACAGCCTGAACATATGTTAAAAAGCCTGTACCTTCGGTTAATTCCGTTCAAAGGGCTCGTTTTTTTAATCTCTGAAATGTTGTAAACTCGGGTAAATGAGCATTCCTCCTTAAAAGCGGTGACAGCATGAGCGACAAACCTAAATACTGGTTCCCTGCTAAGTGTTATGGTTGGGGTTGGGGACCTCCCTCCACCTGGCAAGGATGGATTGTTCTTGCTGGATACTTACTGCTGATGATTCCGGGCATCATTATCATCGACCCCAAAGTAAACATGATAAACTTCTTGCTCTATACGACTGCGCTCACAGTCATTTTTATAATCATTTGCTGGTGTAAGGGAGAACCTCCGCGCTGGCGGTGGGGCAAGGGTGAGGATAATTAACCTAAGCTTTGTGCCTGCAATCATCTACGCGGCGCACACCTTGCTCCGGCAGATCGGCTATAGCGGGTATAACGAGCATGAAACAGCGGGTGAGTTATTTGTAATGTTATTACACATGTATAAAAATGTAACAACCTACATTCTTACACATGTGTAACGTTACATTGTTACATTTTTTCTGTTACCCACTCTATGGGTTAACTGGGGGAACGGCAACTGTCAACAGCTAATGGACATACCCCAAAATAAAGCTTTTGAATTATATCCCCCTGCCGCCGTATCAAGGTCCTCATCGCTGAGTTCTCCTGCTACCGCTTTAATCTCCGCCTCGGTGCAATCAAACCCTGCGCTTTTGATGAAATTAAAGCGCTCTGCAACATCACCGATAGCCGTAACGCTTTCGCTAAAGGCAGCGTCTGTCTTCATCTTCGTGATGAACGCTTTTGCATGATC
>SZXZ01000110.1 GCA_005843835.1 Chlorobium sp. | reverse complement strand
AAGCCCTTCGCCTCTAAAAAAAGAGTTGAAGCCTGATTATCATCCGTTCTTGCCCCACGAGAAGCATGAAAAAGGTAGTTGATCGGCGATATATCCGCTTTAGTTTTCCCTGTTATGAGATAACATCGATTCTTAGCTCTGGTCAGTGCTACATAGAGCAGCCTGAGGCTTTCAGCAAGCGACTCCTTTTCAGCAACCTGCTTGTGCCGGGCAAACACAGTTGACCCGAAATCCTTGACGAGCTCCGAGTTCTCATCATGAAACATGACCGTATTTCCATTACTGTTAACCTTATTCCACAAAAAAGGACAGAATACTATCGGATATTCCAATCCTTTACTGACATGGACGGTAACAATTTTCACTGCCGATTCGTCTGTTTCAAGGCGAATCTGATACTCCTCCGCCTCATCATCAGCTCCAATCCGTTCGTCAAACCAGGCCGTAAGCCCCTCCATTCCAAGCCCTCGTAGATGTTCCTCACTGTGCAGCAGCTCAAAACAGTGCAGCAGATTTGTCAACCTGCGTTCACCTGCAATATCGGTTGAACTCAAAAGTCGTCCCCGAACCCCCTCAGCAGCCATCAACTCCCGAATCATCACCATAAATCCCCGCTCAACCCATTGATGATGATAATGTTGAAAATCCTTCAGGCAAGTTGCATAGGCATCTTCATCATCCATCAAGTCAGCGATCTCATTCCCCGATCGTCCAAGAATATCGGTCACCAGTGCAGAGCGAACCTTCGTTTCGTTTGCGGGGTCACACAAGGCCGAAAGCAGAATGCTTACATCCCGAGCCTCCGCTGAAGCAAAAATGCTCATATCGCCTTGCATCACACCAGGAATACCCTTTGCCTTCAGAGCACGCATAACAGTTCCGGCCTGCCGGTGAGTACGCACAATAACCGCAATATCTTCGGCCTTAACCTGCCGCTCATCTCCATGTTTCGTCACTATTTTTGCATCCGTCAAAAGACGGCATATCTCACAGGCAACAGCAAGCGAAGCAAAGCGGCTGGCATCCTCGACCGTCAGTCCACCGCTCTTTGTTTCACCAGCGTTCATGAACCAGAGTTGAAACGGTGCCGTATCACGCTGTTCCAGAAGTTCCAACGCTTTAACATTTCCTGCTTTCAGCGAATGGTATCGAATCCCGTCATACATAAACGGGTTTTTCTGTTGCTCAAACAACAAGTTAAAAGCCCTCAGCAACCGTGGTGTCGAACGCCAGTTATCAGTTAAGGTAAAGCGCTTCTCAGGTTCTATTTCGCGAGCTGCAGTCAGGTATGCAAAAATATCAGCCCCCCGAAAGCTGTAAATAGCCTGCTTGGGATCACCAATCAGAAAAAGCGGCGCATCACAACCGGCATAGATTCTCCTGAAAATTTCATACTGAACCGGATCGGTGTCCTGAAACTCATCAATTAGTGCCGCACAGTATTTTTTCCGGAGAAGATCGGCAAGAATCTCACCCCCGCTCTCCGAAAAGAGAGCACCATAAAGATCATCAAGCAGATCATTAAAAAACCGGACATTACCGGTCCGCTTCCGAAGCGGCAGATTCGTTCGGTAAAAGCTTACCAATTCTGCCTGCAAGGCAAGAAACAGCTGCTCTACTCCCGAAAACAGGGCTTCGCACCAATCAAAAAACGGATGCACAGGAGGTGAACCGCTCGGTTTTGTACCACCAATAATCCCTGAACAGGCAAACTTCTCAAACCCCACAAAAAGGTCAAAGGTATTCCCATGTTCCACAAATGCATCCATGTGGTCAAAAAGCGGTTCAATAAGGTCAAGACGGTAATTTTTTTCAGATCTGCTGAGTCCCTTATCGTTCCGCATCAGTTCCACTATGGAATCCTTCGAAGTTTGCCACATCTCAGCAATCTTTTTCCCTGCAAAATGGCATGATGCTTCAATTGCAGCAACCTCGTCAGGGCTGAATTCAGGAATAACCTTGACCCCCGAACCGGCATGAAGTCCCTTCAGAAGCAACCTGAATACCTCCGGAGCTTTATGCTGAAGTGCATAACTGAGCAGCGGTGCGGGCTCACTGAAAAAGTGAATCCTCCAGAAATCATCCAGAATTTCCTGAACAAGAGCCGTCTGATCTTTAATAAGCTCAGTATCGTAAAGAGAGCCGCTCTCAAATACATTATCCTCGAGCGCCCTCAGACAAAAACCGTGAATGGTATAAATGGAAGCCGTATCAAAATCACCGAGCGCTCGTTCAAGAATCTCCTTAACGTTTGCAATCCCTGGCGCTTGCGCCTTTTCCAAGAACAAAAGAAGAAAAGCATCATCCGTATCCCTGCCATCCAGAACATGCAGAGCCTCCCTTATCCTCCGGCGAATTTTAGCCCTAAGCTCCTTCGTGGCAGCATCGGTATAGGTTACAGCAAGAATTTGTTCAGGTCGCAGCCCCTTTTCCACAAGAAGCCGCAGATAAAGCGAGGTAATAGCATAAGTCTTGCCGGTCCCTGCACTGGCCTCAATCAAATTCATCCCCGACAACCTGACAGCAGCATGATCCAGTGCCTTCATCTCCCCCCCTCAGCACAATCTTTCTCAGCACTCAGCACTTTTTTATCTTGAGCACTATATTCAATCATCGGCCCGAGCAACTCTGCCGCAAGCGAACAGAATTCATCATCAAACGGCTCTTCCGACCCGAAACAGCGTTGGATGGCAGGATCCGAACCCTCTCCGGGCTTGCTGTTAAAGGGTAAATCCCTCCACTCTTTACGTGCATCATCAAGAGACCCTTTCACCGCATAAGCCATAGACGAACGGGGAAAAAACAAAAGAGGCTTCGAAAGCCCTCGCCAGTAATGTTTCAAGAGAGTATAAAGATGGCTCGAAGCAAAAGGCAATGCGGTATAGTTGATAATGTCGTTCGACATAACCAGCGTTGTTGTAAGTGGATACCCAGGTTCAGCCACCGAGTTAAGGACTATATGCTCAATCCAGCTTCTCATCTGATCCTTAATTTTCAGTGTAGAGCACCGGTAACGGAGCTGGTGGCGGGCCGACAGGGATGCAAGCCTTCCGGTCAGTCGGAACTCTCCTGCTTGAAGATCAATATCAAGAGGCTCAAGGGATGGTTCATTACCTATGTTATTTCTGACAACTTCCGTAAATGTATGCACTTCGTCAGCAATTTTTCGAAAGAGCAGTTCACCATGCAGAGCTGGAGGAAGCGCCCCCCTGCTCCTGAATAAAGCAAGAAGCTCCCGTGGATTGCCACCCCCAAGCTCAATCTGAAGAAGTTCCTGTTTCATGCTGTAGAGCTCCATTCCATCAACAGTAAAATGTTCTCGATCTTCAAGTGGAAGTGCTGTCGACTTCATCCGGATACCAAGCCTCTGCTCAAGAAAAAATCTGGATGGATTATCATAAAACCGCAACAGCTGTTCAAGCGTCACTGTTTTCCACTCATCCGGTGGCTCCTTCAGGGGCTCCCGTATAAAGGGGCCAATCGGATCCGTATTGCTTTCTTTTTCCAGAAGCGCCCGGTAATTCTCAACCGAAAAGCTGAAAAGCGGCCCTTTATTGGTAAAATATTCACGATTAAAAGCCTGCAGAGGGTGGCGTATGACCAGGTAGTCCTCAACCTTATCTCCATCCGGAAGTGTAAAGTTTCTTTGAACAGCATCAAGCAGTTCACTCACCAGCACCGATGGTGGTAATACACTGTTATCCTTGATGCTTTGCCCAACATAGCTGATGTAGAGTATATCGCGTGCAGAAAGAATGGATTCAAGAAAAAGATAACGATCCTCATTGCGCAGCGATCGGTCTCCCCTGCAGGGGTTCTTTGCAATCAGGTCAAACCCCGGCGGTCTACTCTGTCGAGGAAAAGCACTGTCGTTCATCCCGATAAGAGCAACAACCTTGAAAGGGATGCTCCGCATGGGAAGCATAGCACAAAACGTAACACCCCCGGTCATGAACCCCACGCCCTGTTCCTGCTGTTCAATACGAGCTCTGACCCATGCTAAAAAAACCGCAGGACTCACGTCACCGGTAAAATCAGCTAAAGCAGCTTTTTCAGCTATCTGCTCTGCCAGCATGGTAATGGCAGTATATTCTCGTTCCGAACCTGCATCAGGCAGAGTAAAGTCACTCAGCAAGCCTTCAAACTGCCTGCTCCACTCTTTCACTGGTCGTGGCCTGTCGAGGCTTTTCACAAACCTCGAAACCCCGCATACAAACTCTGCAAATTTGCCGAGCGTCTCCGCAACCGAACCGGTAAGATCGTCGTAGGGAAGAATATCGTTATAAAGCAGACTGTCGTCCGGCATCGCATACCCGAGCAGCAGCCTGTCAAGTCCCGCCATCCAGGAGTTTTCACGATAACTGGGCAATGCTCTTCCGGTTCGGTCACCTTCATCTATGCCCCATCGGATACCGGTCTTTTCAATCCAGCCGCGTATAATTTCAAGCTCCTCCTCATCAAGCAAAAAACGCCGGCTGACAGGCGGCAAAGCAAGCAGATCAAAAAGTTCAGACCCCCCGAAACGACTGCCGTAAAGCGAAAGCAGCTTCAAAACTGCACTGGCAACTTCACCATCGTTCATCATTCGCCTGTCAGCAATAGAAAAAGAGAGACCATAAGAACTTTCTCCTCCAGTTCCAAAAACACTGGTGATATAGGGAGAATAGGTCTCAATATCCGGTGTCATCACAACAATATCCCGTGGACTCAGTTCCTTATGTTGTTCAAGCAGAAACAGGATGTTGTCATGCAGTACCTCAATTTCCCGAAGAGGGCTGTGACAGGAGTGTATCCATAGCGATCGATCGTCAGAACCGATAGAACCCTTAACACCGTCTTCACCGGTACCTTGAAGCTTCAGAATATCAGACTGAAGGGCATGCAGCAATGTTGACCTTCCCGGATCCAGATACTCCTCTTCTTGAAGTAAAGCCTCATCACTCAGTTCAATAATCATCTCCGAAAAGTCACGGCCAATCGTTCCAAGCGAAGCAAGAAGTGGATTCCCCTCACTGCGTAACGCCCGATCAGCAGCAGTAAGTCTTGCAGTTGCTTTTTTGGAACTGATATCTGCCCAGTATTCACGTGTCGGACTCAACAGAAATAGGTTCACCTCAGTCACTTTTGAAACAGCCGACAGTATATCAAGATGAAATTTCGGCAGATAGGAAATGCCGAAAAGGGTTATTCGCCGAGGGATCACTCCCGCTCCTGTGGTTGACTTGCCTGACCTTCTGCAGTAAATATCCTTCAGTTCGCCACGGTGCTTCCCGTCTGTATCAAAAATCAGTTTTTGCCACAGCATTGCCTGCCAAGCCTCTTCCTCACTCTCCGGAATTGCTGCACTGCTCCATTCATGCAGCATTGAAGAGCGATAAAGGGTATACTGGTCAAAGGTATCGGCTATTTTTTCTGAAAGCTGAAACCTCTTCAGCCCGGTATGGTCATCGGCAAGGTAATGGTTCAGCGTGGCAAAAGGGGGGGTATCAAGAAGATCCGGTAAAAGCCGCATAATTTTCCAGGTCATCACCTCAGGCGTAAACGAGGATAAGTCAGGCAGCGGCGAAAAAAAAGTCTCAAAAAGCTCCTGAACCATTGCATTCGGAAACGGATAATGCCCGTTAGCCCAGACACTTAAACGAGAAGCAAGCTCCATCGAAAGCCATCGTTGCATGCCCTTGCTTTGAACAACAATAACCTCTTTGGTAAACGGCGAATCGAGTGGTTTTCTAAAGATTGTTCCAAGACATTCAACCAGAACTTCCATCCGGTTGCTTGTAAAAATATTAAGCGCCATCCATTGCCTTTACAGGGTTTATGCGTTCAAACCTTAACTGTTTTGTTGTGAAGCATCAATAGCTTCCATTGCTTTAAGGCGAAACCCAAGTGGATCGGATATATCAGGAATTGGGGTTATTCCTCCACCTGTACCGTTGATATGCAGAGTCCCATAGCCAAAAATACGTCCGGCAACACTTTGATCAACGTGAAAACTTTCAACCTTGCTGTGATTCAACTCAATAGTGCTTCGTTTAATAAATCCGAATTTTGCAATAACTCTTTTAGAGGTTACCGCAAGCTCCGTAGCTTGACGTTTGATTAAGGCCTGTACGAAATACCACAATGAAGGAACAAGAGCCAAAAGCCCCGCATTACGCACCAGCAGAGCAACATTTGCCTCACCAGCCATTGAGCTTTTCAGGGCATAGAGCAGCAACCCTGTCGCCATGCAAATAAAAAAAATCGACTTGGAAAAAATTGTCCAGTGAAGTCGGCCAACCACATAAAGTTTTTCCCCAGGTATCAGGTTATTTTCAATATATCCCAACGTTGTCCCCCCATTTATTCATGGTTACAGTAATTATTTATTTTCCCGTATTATACAGCAATTCTTCATAAAATATCTTTGCTGTCCTAAAGATATTGTTGAGGAAAAGAGTACTTGCTGGCGGGAATTGCATCAGTCCGGGAGCTGATACCCTTTTTCGCGAAACAGGCGGAGCATGGCATCAACGGCATCCGGGTCGAATTGCTGTGCCCGATGACTCTCAATTTCATGAAGGGTTTCTTCGATACCAAATGCGGGTCGATAAGGGCGATGCGAGGCCATGGCTTCAAGTACATCAGCTACAGCAAGAATTCGCGCTTCAAGAAGTGCCTCATCGCCCTTCAGGCCTTGCGGATAACCGCTACCGTCCATACGCTCGTGGTGCTCCCGGATGATTCGGGCAATCGGAAGAGGAAACTCGACATCCTTGAGGATTTGATAGCCTTGTTCAGCATGGGTCTTGACAAGCTCAAACTCGATAGGTGTTAAGAGGGCCGGTTTCGAAAGTATCTCGGCAGGTATGCTGATTTTGCCAATGTCGTGCACTAACCCGACAAGCTTCAGACTTTGGCACCTCTCTTCGCTCCACCCCATTTCCCGTGCTATATCGGCCGCGATAATACCCACACACCGCTCATGACCAGCGGTGTATGGATCATGTGCTTCAACGACGTTTTCTACCGCCTGGAGCGTGCTCTGCATGGCCTTTTCCAACTGTTGTACATAACCCTTAATCTTTTCTTCTGCAGCTTTCTGCTCGGAAATGTCTCGGGCGGTGACTACTGAACCAACAATATCACCTTCCTTGTTGTGTATAGGTGCATAATTATAGCTTCCAAACCATGTTTCACCACTATCCGTCCGGAGCAGCCTGAATTCAACGCCTGTACCGGTTTCACCCCTCAGAGCTCTTGGCACAACCCAATTTTCCAAAGGAACAAGTTCTCCGGTGAGCAGGTAAACTTCGAGAATCTTTGGATACTCTTCGAGCACCAGAGGGCAGGACTCTTTATTCCTGAATTTGTGAAAAGTTGCGAAAGCCTCATTATAGTTAATGAAGTCTCCCTTGGTATCCGAAATAAAAACGGCATCACTCATACTTGCAAGAGCGGCGTCCAGTTTTACCCTGCTTTCTCCAAAAAGTTGTTCTGTCTTGTTGCGTTCGGTTATATCCTCTTTTACAGCTACAAAATTGCTGATCACCCCTGTAGAGTCTACCAGGGCGGATATAACTTCCGATTCATGGTAAAGCTCCCCATTTTTCTTTTTATTGATGAACTCTCCTCGCCATACATCCCCGGAAGAAATCGTTTTCCAAAGATCTTCATAGGTAGATTTTGGCACCAGACCCGACTTGAGAATCCTGGGATTCTTGCCTTTAACTTCCTCGGAAGAATATCCTGTAACCGCTGAAAACATTGGGTTAACGAACTCAATATTCCCGTTAGAGTCAGTAATCAACACAATAGCGGGGCTTTGCTGGATGGCTCTACTTAGTTTTATAAGTTGATTCTCAGCCAACTTTCGATCAGTGATATCAATAACCGTACCTATATAACGATCCGCCTCTCCTTGTTTGTTGCGTAAAGGCCTGCCTCGAGACATATTCCAGTGAACAGAACCGTCAGGATAACAGACTTGATACTCAAAATTTAGCTCTGCTTCATGCTTGACAGCTGCTGTGACGGATGCGACAACCAACTCCCTGACATCAGGATGAATGGAATTTTCCCACAGTTTAAACGTTGGTTTTTCACCCCCGTTTTTCAAACCGGACAATTGCCATATCTCGTCTGACCATATTAGCTCATTAGTTTTCAAGTACCATTCCCAAACACCGGCAGAAGCAGTTTCGAGTGCCAGACTGAACCTTGTTTTACTTTCTATGAGGCTCTCAGCTATTCGTTTCTGCTCCGTAATATCCAAGAGAATAACCCGGCATACATCATCATCATCACCAATTCCGGCATCTATACGGACCAACGGGGTAACCTTAGGACGGTGAAAAGGATCTGCTGAAAGCCTCACTTCGCCGTATCCTTTTTCTCTCTTGGTAAACACTGTTTCGAGTATGTTATCAATTACCCGATAGTCCTCTGGTAAAACAAACTGTTTTAAATACAAACCAACTACCTGGGAGCGATCAACACCAAGCATTGTAGTGGCAGAAAGGTTCGCTTTCTGAATTTTGCTGTCCCTGCCCAACGTCAAGTACCCGGCTGGTGCAAAGTCATAAAGCTCAGTATACTTAGCAAGACTGGTCTCCAGCTCAACCCTGGTACTGGCCAACTCATTCTGCTCCATTTCAAGCTCTATCTGGTGCACCTCCAGTTCATGGACAAGCCTGAGCATTTCTTCAGGTGAAGAGGTCGAACTGAGGTGTGAGTGCTGAGTGGTAAGGTGACGTTTCTTCAGGTGCTCTTCAGCTAAAGTGCGCAAATCTCTGATGTTGGTTGGCTGAATGGCAATCTGCTTTTTTTTCATAAGGCAAAGCAGCTGGTGACGGGGATTATCTACCTGATATTTGTGGTATATGCGTAGTAAAGATAATAATAATATATCAAAAAAATATACACGTTCCTTTGGTTGTAAGACGTATGGATCTGCTTCTATCGAACAGTGCTCAGAACAGGGTCAATAAAATTAACGCCTGCTCAAGAACGTCAACATGCCGTAGTTGTACGTAGTTGTATAAATGGTGCAAATTTATATATATATAATATTATATATATTTGTGCATCTGAAGATGCAAAGTCTGCAAATGTATGAAAGTTCTGAAAGAAGAGATTTCCCGGAGCATTCAAACCTGCAATCAGGTTGAAGAATTATTGAAATATGGGGTAACTCCACAAAAAATATTCAGCTATAGATTTTTTTGATGTACTCAGATTCTAAAAAATAAACGTAAATTATTTTATTAAAGTTTTGTGTGTGAACCAGTAAGAGGTATTACTTTTATTATACATCTGAACATATCTTTTCTCTTAGCCTTTTTCATTAACAATTAAACACTTTGTGATCATGGGAACAACCACAACAAAAGCTGACCTTGTTAATGCTATCGCACATAAAACAGGTCTCACGAAGTACGAAACAGAATCTGTTGTAGACGCATTTTTTGAAAGTGTCATCGATTCTCTCAAAACAGGAAAACGTATTGAAATCAGAGGGTTCGGGTCATTCAATATCCGGCACAAAAACCTTCGTGATGCACGAAACCCAAGATCAGGAGAAAAGGTCACAGTAGAACCAAAAGACGTACCGGTATTTAAAATTTCAAAAGAATTCAAGCACGCGGTAAGTGATAGTCTTAAAATAGATAGAGCATAGTGGCAATATCGAAGTCCGAACAAAAAAGGAAAAAAAACTTTTCACTAAAAACACTACTTACGTTTCTTGGCCCGGGGTTTCTTGTTACTGTCGGGTTTATTGATCCCGGTAATTGGGCAACTAATATCGAAGGAGGCTCATCGTTTGGATATGAGTTGCTTTGGGTAGTCACTCTCGGTGCAGTTATGCTGCTGTTGATTCAGCATATGGCGGCTAAACTTGGTATTGCTACCGGAAAATCATTAGCAGTAAATATTCGTGAATATTTCCCGAAACCCTTAGCGGCATTTTTGGGGGTAAGTGTACTGCTTGCCTGTATTGCAACTGATGTCGCGGAACTCCTGGGTGGAGGAATAGGATTCCAGCTGCTTTTCGGCATACCGATGTGGGTTGGAGTTCTTCTAACCCTTCTTCTAGAGGTTTTTCTGATCATAAGCCAGAGGTATCATAGAATAGAAAAGATTATTGTAGGCTTTTTAGGAATTATCACCCTTTGTTACATCCTTGAACTTTTAATTGTCAAACCGGACTGGCTTGTTATAGGTCCAAGTCTAGTAATTCCAAGTATCGGCAAAAAGAGTATTTATGTGGCCCTTGCCATTCTTGGCGCACTCGTAATGCCTCATAACATTTTTCTGCATTCCAACATTATTCATAGCCGGGAGTTGGGGAATTCAGAGGCAGAAAAGACTGAACAGCTGCGATATGAAAAAATAGACACTTTTTTAGCCATGACTCTCGGGTGGGTAGTTAACTCAGCCATGATTATTGTGGCCGCCTCAATATTTTTTCGCAATCATATTCCTGTAACTACGATTGAACAGGCATCCGTAACCCTGACGCCTCTAGCAGGTCCATTTGCAGGTTTGCTCTTTGCAATTGCCCTTGTTTTTTCCGGCATCAGTTCTTCCATTACGGTCTCTATGGCAGAAGCCAATATCATAACCGGATTTTTAGGCAAGCCGGAAGATCCCAGAACTCTTCTCTATAGAATATCTGTTTTCATTACTGCCATTCCGGCAGTTTTGATTATTCTGTTGAGCGTCGATACCTTTCGTCTTTTGATATTCAGCCAGGTAATATTGAGTATACAGCTTCCTTTTACCCTTATCCCGCTTTTGATGCTTTGCCGTAACAAAAAAGTGATGGGTAGTTTCAAAAGCCGTAACGTTGAGTTTGCAGCAGCAATAATAATTTCTGCACTTGTTATTGGTCTGAATATGTATTTCTTTTATACGGCAATTTCATAGGGGCAACTAAAATGCTTTTATACAAAAAAATACTTGTTGCTATCGACTGTTCAGAGTTTGATACCACCATTATCAGGCATGTTTCAGCTCTTGCGCTTCCGCTGGGAGCCACAGTACATTTGCTCCATGTCGTTCATTCCCATACCCTTGATCAGGACCGCTACCTTCATGAACAGGCTATGAACCTGCTTAAGAGCTACTGCGATGCACTGCACCGAGATGGTATCAATGCATATCTTATACTAAGAAGTGGCGAACCGGAACCTGAGATTCTCAAGGAAATAGATGAAAATGATTACGATCTTTTTGCAATGGCAACACATGGCCATAGTTTACCGGGCAGAATCATGTTCGGCAGTGTTTCAAGAATGCTGCGCGAAAAAATCACTATCCCGCTTCTTTTAATCAAACCGGGCCATTGAAACATACCCCTGAGTTTTTTTTATCTAACCCCCCAATAGCTCACTTCACCAATAAACATGAGTATGGAAACAGTTGAAAATAGCAAAGTAGCCAGAATTTGGCCTCATCCTGAGGTTGTTGAAGATATATCAAAATTACGCCTGAATGCTCCCTTGGTTCATTGTATAACCAACATTGTAGTCACAAATTTTACAGCAAATGTTCTCCTTGCCGTCGGTGCATCACCGGCAATGGTCGTCACCATCGAAGAAGTTTCAGACTTTGTCCGTATTGCGCAGTCGTTATTAATCAATGTCGGTACAATTACAACCCTGGATGCCGAGACAATGCTCAACGCAGCCGCTACCGCACAAGAAACCGGCACACCCTGGGTTCTTGATCCGGTTGCTTGCGGAGCAATAAAGTACCGAACAGCAATAGTTGCTGAGCTCATAAAGTACCACCCGACCGTGATACGAGGCAATGCCTCTGAAATTCTTGCTGTAACAGGAGTTGCTGGTGGAGGCAAAGGAGTCGATTCCACAGCATCATCCCTTTCAGCATTACCTGCAGCTCAAGAATTATCGAGACAGACAGGGGCTGTCGTTGCCCTCAGTGGAGAGGTCGATTATATTACAGATGGCAAAGAAACCATCATGGTCCCGGGCGGACACGAAATCATGACGAGAGTTACCGGAACAGGCTGTTCACTTGGAGCCTTGATAGCGGCATTGTTACCGGTTACAGAATCACCCCTCAGAGCCTCCACAGCCGCATCAGTGTTGTTTGCCGAAGCAGGCCACCGTGCACAAAAGGAATCACGAGGTACCGGCAGTTTTGCCGTAGCATTCCTGGATCAGCTTTCACAACTTGGCGCCTGAAGTACAAAAGAGCAACTCGATGCTCTGACTCCATACTTGAACAGGCAGGTTGAACCTTCTGCACAACAAACGCAAAAGGGAGCTGAAAAAATATTTCAAGCTCCCCTGCTGCGTTCATTGTAAACTAAAAAAAGCGCCTTAGACCAACCTATCTGCGATGCCCGTGATGATGATGATGGGTACGATAATGGTGATGATGCCTGCGCGATGCCTGCGCATCAGTGTTAAGAGTTCCTAAAAGAACTCCAACGATTCCAACAATCCCTGCAATCTGCAAAAATGTTTTTTTCATGATTACTCTTTTTTGTTAACTATTTAAGAAATAAGGGGATATATGCTGCTGAAGAAGTAATTACACGTCTACTGTTCGTATTTACTGATTTTTTAGATTAAAAAAAAATTAAAATGCCAAGGCTGTTTATTTTTCATTGTAAAAGCTGTCATTACAGCCGAAAACGACCGTTTTATATGCTTATAACGGTGTAAGTGCCGAGAAAAGAAATAGTTGAATTTATACCACTTTATAGCGAGTAAGAGCAAACGAAAAATAGAGAATACTTGATAACATAATAACATACGGCAATCCATCCGAACCTAACAGATCCATCGCAAAACCAATTAAAAGCGTTCCGGCAACTCCCCCTGCAGCCTCCATAACAGAATAACCGGCATTAGCCGCAATCAACTCCTGTCCGGTATATTTATCTCCTATTAAAGCCAGTGAGGTTGAATAAACTGCTCCAATAACTCCACCCCATAAAAAAAGTAATATATATGCCTGATATGTAACATAAATTGCAATAGGCAGATATACAGCACATACCATACTTAAAAACGATGCGATAACAATAACATATCTGCGGTCAATAAAATCCGATATCCACGTTAATGGCGTTTCCAATAACACAGATCCCATCATAAAACAAGTAAGCAGTAACGCAGATTCATTCAATGGTAAATTGTTTTTTATACCATATAAGGTAATAAAGGTACATACCCCAAAAAACGAAACTCCTCCCATGGCAATAGCAAACATCGGCCCTTTTGCATGAGTTATTGTTTTCCAGATATGCGCTTTACCATCGAATTTAAAGTCCGGGACAAACGATAAGCCAATCAAAACAGGAACTAAAGCCGCTAAGCTGAATAATCCGGACAATATAAAATTAAACTGATTTTTTGCTTCATAAGGGGTGCTTTGAACCGCAAGTCCAACATGGGTAATAACGCTTTTAAAAAATGGCAGAATCATTGGGGAAATATCATCAGAAAATGCAAGAACTATAGGTCCAATAGCTAATCCAACAGAAATAGCTGTACTGTAAATAGAGACCATTAATCCTTTGTTCGATTTAAAATTTATACCCGATATCCAAGTTTGCAATAACATTAAAAAAGCGAAATATCCTGCTCCATTAATAAATATAGCTACAATCCATATGTAAATATTAGAAGTAAAAGCAAGCACAAGAAGCGGAGGAACACGAAGAACAGTTGTTAAAACAAGTCCCCTTCGCATACCGAAAAACCGTACTGAAGCCGGAAAATAAAAACCTGCTAATAACGACACAAAAGTCTGTATAGCCATTATGACCCCTATCATTGTTACAGTAACATTATAATGCTGCAATGTTACAGGAATAATAATAGTAGACATACCCATAGCAATAGACGCCAGAAATGTCGCCGTTGCATTTAAAACAACAATGACGATCTGCATTTTCGGAATGCCGTCATTTTTATTAACAGTATTCAATGTTTATACATCATGAATTCATTCAAAAAGGTAACCTCTCCCCTGTTATACAACATGCAAACAACAACCTCTTAACCCCTGTGCAGGCATCACGCAATGCCAACCGTAAGCCTTAGTTGCAATTACAGCCTAAAAATACGTAAACTTTAACAGATATAATTCCTTCCAGACCCTCCAATCCTACGAAAAATCATCATGTCATGAGAACAGGCTAAAAGATGGCCTGCCGAGTGATGCTGATCAAGAGAACTGCCATACAAAACTGAGTATAGCACCTCTGCCCGTATGCTTGAAAGAGAAAACGCCTGAAAAGAGAGGTCGCCATGATGTTACGGTTGAGAAAAAGATGGCTTAAGATACGCAAGTGGTATTTGGGTGATTTTAAAAGCCGAATCGCTCTTAAGTTTATTGTTGCAAGTATAGTCTTGATCTTTTTGAAAAAATATACTTGCATTAAAGTATCCATTAGGATACATTTGTTACATGAATACTTTTGAACGAGCATCCGATTTCGATACATGGTTATTGGAGCTTACTGATATTACAGCAAAAGCCAGGATTTTGGCCAGAATAACATCTGCAGAGTTAGGTAACTTCGGGATTTGTGAGTCTGTTGGTGAAGGGGTTTCTGAAATGAAGATAGACGTTGGTCCTGGTTATCGGGTATACTACACTCGCACAGGTAAAACTGTTTACTTTTTGCTTGCTGGCGGCGATAAGTCAACTCAGAAAAAAGACATTGCACGTGCAAAGAAGATGGCCAGAGAACTCAAGGAGAACAACCGATGAAAACCACTTATGCGCCCTTCGATGTGGCTGATTATCTCG
>SZXZ01000004.1 GCA_005843835.1 Chlorobium sp. | reverse complement strand
AAGACTGAGCTATCATAGCATCTTAGCAAGAGGCACGTATCGGTTACGATACGTGCCTCTTTTGTTTTATTGCTGTAATACACGGGCTTCGCATTTGTTTATTATACGGCTCTGTCTCCCCTGTTTGATTTTATAATTGCCGGCTTTTGACCCATGGATTGTTGTCTCTTTACATCCGCCGTGGTGTCCGTTTTGATATTCAGGTGAGAATGAATCGGAAAATTGCTATATTTTTACTCTTAAAGAAGTTGCTTTGTACACCATAACTATGAAATCAGGAGCTTGTATGATAAAAAGAATTATAACACTTGCTTTACTCGCAGTGGCCACCTGTGCTTTTACAGGCCCTGCCGCTTTTGCGGATAGTGGAAATATTGCGGTCGGTGTGAAGGCCGGAACATTGGGTTTTGGAGGAGAGGTTACGGCAGGTTTAACTCCGTCTTTTAATGCGAGAGTTTCCTATAACGGGTATAATTACAATGGATCTTCTACCCAAAACCAGATTATTTATGATTACAAGCTTTCGCTGGGATCATTTCCGGTGCTGCTTGACTGGTATCCTTTTGAGGGCTCTGCATTCAGGTTGTCGCCCGGTGTTGTTTTCAATAACAACAAAATAAGCGCTACCGGTACTTCGAAACAAGTTTCTTCTTACGTTATTGGCGGAAAAACATATTCAACGGCTCAAATAGGTTCTTTGGTCGGAAATGCTGATTTCAATAAGACAGTGCCATACGCGGGACTTGGCTGGGGCAATGCTGTTGGTAAAGATTCAGGGCTTTCTGTTGTTTTTGATCTTGGCGTGATGTTTCAGGGGTCACCAACTATTGCTCTTTCGGCAACCAACCCTGCGATGCAAAATGACCCAACTTTCAAAGCGAGCCTTGACAAGGAAATTGCTGATGTGAAGGATAAAACGGATAAACTTAAATATTATCCTGTCGTTTCGCTTGGTTTAGCTTACAGGTTTTAAGCTCTGAGGTATACCATTCGGCATGTATATATGAGCAGGTACTTTATAGAGGTGCCTGCTTTTTTTTGTTGGCTTTTGAACTAGTTCTTTATGCAATATTTTATGCTGTATAAAAAATACTTGATAGGCTTAGTGCTGGGGTGGGGTTGAAAAAAAAATGATTATTATCTGACTGAATAATTAACAACCCCAATTGTTTGTATGAAAGTCTTGTTTAAACTGGCATTGTATTTTTTTGGATCGGTCCTGGTTGCTGCTGCAATCTTTTTTTTAAGTCTTGGCTTTATTGTTTCGCAGCATGCTGGAAATCCTGAAAAATGCGATGTTATTATTGTGCTTGGTGGGGATAATGGGCTGCGGGTCCGCAAGGGGGCTGAATTGTTTAAGGCGGGATATGCGTCTCATATTATTTTGACGGGTATTGATGAACGTTTTTACAACCCCAATCATCCTAACTGGAGGGAACGTCGCACGATGATGCTTGGTGTCCCTAAAAAAGCTATTGAGGTTGATGCTTTGTCTTCAACCACCTGGGAGGAGGCGGAGAATACTTCGGACACTATGGAGGATCGGGGATGGAAAAGTGCTCTTGTTGTCAGCGACCCTCCGCACATGCTCCGTTTGTATCAAACATGGAGCAAGGCGTTTGAGGGGTCGTCAAAAAAATTTATCCTTGTGCCGACAAGTCCTGCATGGTGGCATAAGGTGTTCTGGTGGGGAAATGAAAAAAGTTTCCAGTTTGTTATGAATGAAATCAAGAAAAATCTTTTCTACGCTGTAGTCTATTACTGAACTGGAAACAGTTTACGTTTACGAGTGTCCGCCTACGACTATTCGCATGATTTTAACATTCAACACAATGAAACGGATAAACTGCCAGAGCAGATTTTTCCGCCAGTAGAGTGTCCCTTTTGATGGTACGGGTGGATAGGCTTCGTCGTAATATGCCTTGACTTTATTTGTGCCCATAGAGCTTTGAATTTAAGTGGTTCAGTGAACAAAGTTGTTTATTCTGGAATCAGCCACCAGAATGGATAGCCTTTTGCCTTGTGGAAAAAGACGTAGTGAAGAATGAATTTCAACCAATGTCCTGCCAGGCCGGCTTCGCCGAGGGAGTAGTTCATGTCGCGGCCCCATTCGGGATATTTTTTCCAGTCGGGGACTACGGGGAAAAGGGTCATGGATGCTCCGAGCCCGTCGAATGATCCGAATCCTGCAGATACAACGCACGCTGCTCCCATTCTGCTCATTGAGGCTTTGTGACGATGTTCGGTGGCACCATTAATTATTTCTGAGATATTGAGTGCAACAATCTTGCCCATTACTCCTGCCGGCATTCCTGTACGTGGTGCTGTAGGGAATATCTGACGGCCGCTGGGGCTCGACATGGGTTTTGAAATTGGATGCGGCGGGGCAAAGGCTATGCCTGGTGCATAAATGTTTTTGAAGAGTGGGTTCTGGTATATCGTCGGCCAGTCTTCGGCCTCCCAATCTTCGAAGGACTTTGCGGTGTAGTTGGCGTCCACTTTCATAAATTTGTTTGGCGCAAACATCTTTTCGGTGATATCGGATCCGCTTTTATCGAAGGCTGTCAGTCCGACGCCTGAAAATGATGGTATGAGCATGGCAAAATCGAATTCCTGAGTCAGCTCTTCGCCGGCAAGGGTTTCGTAGTATGCTTTGCCTGGTTCGACCTTATGGACTCCGGCTCGTCTGATCCAGTTAATGCCATATTCGGCCATTATGGATTCTGTAAAGACCTTTGTGGGGGTGTAGTAGCCGCCTCTATTGATAAAGGCGCCTCCCATACCGAAATCGCCAAGTTCATATTCGTTTGACAACCAGGTAATTTGTGCCTTGTCAGTCAGTCCGCGCTTATTGATTTCGTGGGCTACATTAAGAATATATTCGAAGGCGGCACCTTGACAGGTTGCCATGGCGTGGCCGGTACCGATCAGAATCCGCTGCTTCTGGCCTGCCTGCATTTTTTTGATGTTGTCCTGGAGGTGTTCCCATGCGTGGGCTGCATGTGTGTAAGTGCAAACGGAGAATGTATTTTTGTCGGGGCCAAGACCTTCGGTTGCATCGAAGTTCAGCTTTGGGCCGGTTGCGTTGACGAGGTAGTCGTAATCGACTTTTTCGGTCTGGCCGTTCTGTATGCCATCGGTGTATTCTATTGTTACATATCCTTTATGGATTTCGTGATCGCCTTCGGGATGGATTTCCAGCGCTTTGGCCTGTTTGAGGATAATACCCCAGCGGTTATACACCTTTTTGAGTTCGAACCGAACATCGTCAATTGACATCTGCCCGACACCAACCCAGATGTTTGATG
>SZXZ01000103.1 GCA_005843835.1 Chlorobium sp. | reverse complement strand
TTGGACGCGACCTTACCCGTCTTGCCCTGGAAGACAAGCTTGACCCTATTATCGGGCGTGAAAAAGAAATTGAACGTGTTGCCCAGGTTCTGAGCCGCCGTAAAAAGAATAATCCAGTGTTGATAGGCGAGCCGGGTGTCGGAAAGACTGCAATAGCCGAAGGCCTTGCCCTCAAGATAGTCCAGCGCAAGGTATCGAGAGTTCTATACGATAAAAGGGTTGTTGCTCTTGATCTTGCAGCTCTTGTAGCAGGAACAAAATACAGGGGGCAGTTCGAAGAACGGATGAAAGCTCTTATGAACGAACTTGAACGCTCTCGCGATGTGATTTTATTTATCGACGAACTGCATACTATTGTCGGTGCCGGCGGAGCTTCGGGTTCCCTTGATGCAAGCAATATCTTTAAACCGGCTCTTGCACGTGGCGAGTTGCAGTGTATAGGAGCAACCACGCTTGACGAGTACCGGCAGTTTATTGAAAAAGACGGTGCCCTCGACCGGAGGTTTCAGAAAATTATGGTTGAGCCGACATCAGTTGATGAGACCATCCAGATTCTCAACAATATTAAGTCAAAATACGAGTCGCACCATCATGTGAACTACTCGGAAGACTCGATAGAAAAAGCTGTAAAGCTTTCCGAACGTTATATAACCGACCGCTTTCTTCCTGATAAGGCTATTGACGTTATGGATGAAGCCGGTGCCAGGGTTCACCTCAGCAATATTCATGTACCTAAGGAAATACTTGAGCTTGAAAAATCCATAGAGGAAGTCAAGACCGAAAAAAATCAGGTCGTGAAAATGCAGAATTTTGAGGAAGCAGCAAGGCTACGCGACAAGGAAAAAAACCTGCTGGAAGCCCTTGATCATGCAAAGCAGGAGTGGGAAGACAGAGCATCCGAAAGCGTTTACGATGTCACCGAGGCCGATATAACCTCTGTGATTGCCATGATGACCGGTATTCCTGTAGCAAGAGTTGCACAGTCGGAATCAAAAAGACTGCTCACCATGGAGGCTGACCTTACAAAAGAGGTTATCGGCCAGGATGAGGCCATCAAAAAAATTACCAAAGCCATACAGCGAACAAGGGCTGGCCTCAAAGATCCATCCCGTCCGATCGGCTCATTTATTTTTCTCGGTCCAACCGGTGTGGGTAAAACTGAGCTTGCCAAGGCACTCACTCGTTACATATTCGATACCGAAGACGCCCTTATACGAGCCGACATGAGCGAGTACATGGAAAAATTTTCCGTCAGCCGCCTTGTTGGAGCTCCTCCCGGATATGTCGGTTATGAAGAGGGTGGCCAGCTGACTGAAAAAGTTCGTCGCAAGCCATATTCAGTCGTCCTTATCGACGAGATTGAAAAAGCACACCCCGATGTATTCAACATTCTGCTTCAGGTGCTTGACGAGGGTGTATTGACCGATGGAATGGGGCGAAAAGTTGATTTTCGCAACACCATTATCATTATGACATCTAACATCGGCGCTAAGGATATCAAAAGTTTCGGTGCAGGATCAGGCATGGGCTTTACAGCGCCTGATGATGCTACTGGAAGCTACAAGGCGATGAAGTCAACTATCGAAGATGCCCTTAAACGGGTGTTTAATCCTGAGTTTCTGAATCGTATCGATGATATTATTGTTTTTCATCCACTCGAAAAACAGCATATTTTCAAAATTATCGACATTACTGCCGGCAAGCTTTTCAAAAGGCTTCACGAAATGGGTATTGAGGTCGAAATCGATGAAAAAGCCAAGGAGTTTCTTGTCGATAAGGGTTATGACCAGAAATACGGTGCACGACCTCTAAAAAGAGCCCTTCAGAAATATGTTGAAGATCCTCTTGCCGAAGAGATGCTGAAAGGCCGGTTTGCTGAAGGCAGCACTATCCGTATAGCTTTTGACGAAAAAGAAAACGAACTGCGTTTTCTTGATGGAGCCGCTCCCGTTAAAAAAAGCAAGCGAGAGGAAAAGCTTGACACCGAATAAGTGGTTGTAACTACTTTATAGCATCAGCAATAAAAAACCCCCGAGACCGGGGGTTTTTTATTGTAAACTAGGGCTGTTGCGGAGCCCGAGGGTGGTCTTTTACTGCAGCAAGTGATTGTTGCAGAAGTTCCTCTGGCAAAGGATAGTCACTGAGTTTTCCTGAAAGGAAAGCATCATATCCCTGAAGATCCATCAGGCCATGGCCTGACCAGTTCATCAGAATCACTTTCTCCTGGCCTTCCTCTGTGGCTTTTTTTGCTTCACGGATAGTCTGAGCGATAGCGTGTGAAGTTTCAGGAGCAGAAATAAATCCTTCGGTATGGGCAAACAGCAGCGCAGCCTCATAACACTCCGTTTGAGGAATGGCGGTTGCATCAATCAATCCCAACTGCTTGACATGGCTCACAAGAGGCGCCATGCCGTGGTAACGTAAACCTCCTGCATGAATGGCCGGAGGAATAAACCCGTGACCAAGGCTGTGCATCGGCAGCAGGGGGGTCATTTTAGCCACATCGCCGTTATCATACATATAGGGCCCTCTGGTAAGGGTAGGGCAAGCCTCAGGCTCAGTTGCAATAACCTGAACCTCCCGTCCATGGATTTTATCACAGATAAATGGAAAGCTGATACCTGCAAAGTTTGAACCGCCACCGGCACAACCGATAACGATATCCGGATAAAGACCAACCTTCTCAAGCTGTTTGCGGGCTTCAAGGCCAATAATTGTCTGATGTAGCATGACATGGTTTAAAACGCTGCCAAGGGCATAACGGGTATCATCACGCTCAACAGCCTGTTCAATAGCTTCGCTGATTGCGATAGCAAGGCTGCCGGGAGTATCGGGCATTTCACTGAGAATCCTGCGGCCTACAGCGGTTTGCTCACTTGGGCTCGCAATACAGTCAGCTCCCCATGTTCTCATCATGATTTTGCGAAACGGCTTCTGATCAAAGCTGATGCGCACCATAAAAACTTTGCAGTCTATCCCTATGAGCTTGCAGCTCATGGCTAGAGCGCTTCCCCATTGGCCGGCACCGGTTTCAGTAATCAGATGTTTTATACCAAACTGCTTGTTGTACCATGCCTGGGCCACCGCTGTATTTGGTTTATGACTGCCAGCGGGTGAAACCCCTTCATTTTTATAGAATATCTTTGCCGGTGTTTTCAATGCAGCCTCAAGCCGCCTTGCCCGGTATAAGGGCGAAGGTCTCCAGAGCTTCAGGATTGACTGTATTTCCTCGGGAATATCGATCCATCGATCAGTGCTCATTTCCTGCTCGATGAGGTTCATAGGAAAAACCTTGGCAAGAGCATCCGGCCCAACCGGGTTACCGTCCGGTCCTAACGGAGGCGGCAGTGGCGTAGGCAGATCAGCCTGGATATTGTACCATTGACGAGGCATTTCGTCCTCGTTCAGCAGGATCTTCGTGTATTCCGAACTCATGATGGTTGTGAATTTAGGGTGAAGGAGTACTGCAAAGGAGAATGGGCTTGAAACCTATAGTCATAAAGGTAAAATAGAATATATGGTGTCAATGGTGCCGAAGACGGGAATCGAACCCGTACGTCCATTGCTGAACACAGGATTTTAAGTCCTGGGCGTCTACCAGTTCCGCCACTTCGGCCTGCTGTCGCTATCGACTGACGAGCAATTTACTATCTTCAAAGTGTTTCCCAAAAAATAAATAGAAACCGAGTAACCCTTTTTTATTCAAAACTGATCAGTTACGAGTTGAAATGATCAAATCCCTTCACTGAAGCAAGATCAATGGTCATTCCATACATATCGCGAAGGAGCAAACCGGACTCAGCATCGGTTGTTTCACCGATGACCGATATCTCTTTGCTATCAGCAATTTTTCTGTACTCATCTTTTGGTATGGTAAACAGCAGCTGATAGTCTTCACCCCCTGTCAGCGCCCAGCTGAGGGCATCGTCCTGCAGTTCATCTGCGATGCGACGGGTGAGAGCGCGAATAGGAATGCGGTTTTCATCAATAAGTGCGCCGATATTTGAAACTTTGCATATATGCTGAAGTTCTGGGCTGAGACCATCGGAAATATCGATCATTGATGAAGGACAAATATTTTTTGAATGGAACAACCTTACCATATCAAGCCGTGCAATCGGTAACAGATGGTCTTGTATAGCTTCGCCATACTCCTTCAGGTCAGCCATGACACTTTTATTGTAAGGTTCATTGTTTTCGATATGCTCAAGCATGATCTCTTTTTCGCGCACGAGAAGCTTAAGCCCCGCAGCGGAACCCCCTAGAAAACCGGAAACACAGATAAGCTCTCCCGGCCTGGCACCGCTTCTTTTCGTCAGCATGTTTTCCGAAACTTCCCCAATCATGGAGACCGAAATGATCAAGCCCGATTTTGAGGAAGAAGTATCACCTCCAGCAAGAGCTAACCCGTATTCTCTGGCGGCATGGCTCATACCCCGATAGAGTTCTTCAATCATTTCAACGGACAGTGATGATGGAACAGCGAGAGATATGAGTGCATATCGGGGAATGGCATTCATGGCGCAGATATCGGACACATTTACGCTGATAGCTTTGCTGCCGAGCAGGTTCATCGGTGTCGTCAAAAGATCAAAATGCACTTGATCTATAAGCATATCGCATGTTGCAACCTGCAAAACCTCTTTCGATGGTTCATAAACTGCGCAATCATCGCCGATACCCATTAACAATTCAGGCACTGCAGACAAGGTTGGTTCAGCAAGTGAGGCGATTTTATCAATAAGGCCGAATTCCCCAATCCCCGATATAGCTCTATATGGCATATTTTTACGTAAATTGATTTTCAGTCAGAAACATGGCAACGCAACAGAGGGTTGTCTGTCGCGAGGCTGGTAAAAGTATTTCAATAACAGAGATAATATCTCCTTTTTATGGGTTTTTTTGACAAGTTCAAAATAACAAGGCTTAAGGAAGGACTCGAAAAGACCCGCGATACCCTTCGGGAAAAGCTTTCCGTCATTACACAGGGAAAAACCGAGATAGATGACGAGTTTCTTGAAGGGCTTGAAACTATTCTTGTAGGAGCTGATGTCGGGGTTGAAACTACCCTCGGGATTGTTGATGCCATTACGGAGCGTGCCAAAAAAGAGACCTACCGTTCAGAAGAGGAACTGAACAGGATGCTGATGGAAGAGATTCAGCTGATGCTTCGCGAAACGGGGGAAGACCACCCTCTCGACTTTGATGCAGTTCTTCCGGCTAAGCCGTATGTCATATTAGTGGTTGGGGTCAATGGGGCAGGCAAAACCACCAGTGTTGCCAAACTCGCGCATAACTATGAAAAAGCCGGCAAAAAAGTCATAATAGCAGCAGCCGACACTTTTCGGGCTGCGGCTTATGAGCAGCTTAAAATTTGGGCTGACAGAGCAGGGGTTCCGCTAATCGGGCAAGGTCAAGGTGCTGATCCGGCATCTGTGGTCTACGATGCTGTGAGTGCCGGGGTATCGAGAAATGCCGATATTGTTTTGGTTGATACAGCTGGTCGCCTGCATAACAAAAGCCATTTGATGGAAGAACTGGCGAAAATTATGCGTGTGGCTAAAAAGAAAATTCCAGAAGCCCCGCATGAAGTCCTGCTGGTACTTGATGGCACTACCGGCCAGAATGCCGTGTTGCAGGCTAGAGAATTCACGCGTTTTGTCAATGTAACAGGACTTGTGGTTACAAAACTTGATGGTACGGCAAAAGGCGGTATTGTGCTTTCAATCTCACGCGAGCTTAATCTGCCTGTCAAGTATATAGGCGTTGGCGAAAAAATAGATGATCTTCAGCTTTTTGACCGCGCAGAGTTTGTTGAAGCGCTTCTTGGCCGTTAAGCCGATTCAGTTAGCGGAATCAATGAAGGAATGTATTGCCCGAGCTGTTCAAGAATCTGTTTTCGGTCACTGATACGGAGCAGATGATTACTGTTTCGGGTGTCCTGAGCACCAAGGCGTCGAGCAATGGGACAGGTATCCTCAAGAGAATCAAGGAACGCCGATAACTTGTGCTCAATTTTTGAAGGACAGCGTATAATCACTATATGCTCTATTTCAGCCTCAGCGCAGTCAAGCAGATAATCGATATGCCAGTGGAGTTTTTTTTTCGAGACATCAGATGTATAGTGTAATGCACCTGCATCGCCGAAAAAATGCTTAATCAGCGATTTCCTGATGTTATGTGACCGCTTTGTTCCACTTCGCCCAGCATGTCGGATAAGTCTTGCAGCAAGGGGTGTTCCTGAATTTCCAAGTGCAGAACCAATATAAAGGTAGTCACTTTCAGGAAGGGTGAATATGTTACTTTTCTGGAACTTGCCAAACGCTACCTGAACGGGGCTCGAAATCCGGATAAAAAGGATATAAGAGCCCATGTGGTATTTATTGCCAAAAAGAGTAAACTTTGAGCCGGACATTGTTTTTTGTCGTTTTTGATGCAATATTACGCGAACAAGTTTGGAAACGCTAACTTAGTTACTCCTGGAGTTGAAAGATAAAGGTTTCGGAATGTTTTCGCAGGTAACGTTTACAAGGGTTTTTGCTCGATGAAAAAGTCGGAGCGACTTATAGAGCTCAGGCAGAGGGATATGGTCGAGACGCTGAAACAGTACGGCATTGCTAACCAGAGGGTGCTCGATGCTTTTCTTGAAGTCCCGCGTCACCTGTTTTTTCAGGAACAGGCATGGGAGTTAGCTTATAGCGATGGAGCTTATCCGATAGGGTTCGGGCAGACTATATCACAGCCCTATACGGTAGCTTTTATGTCAACCCTGCTTGTTGAGCGCTGTCCTTCGGGAAAAGTACTTGAAATAGGTACGGGATCGGGGTATCAGTCAGCAATTCTCGATGCTTTAGGGTATGCTGTTTATACTATTGAGCGGATTGATGAGCTTTACGAAAGGGCAAAAAAACTTTTTATAAAGCTTGGTATTAACGTTGCCTGTCGTTTAGGTGACGGGACACTTGGATGGAACAAAGAGGCTCCTTTTGACGGTATGATTATAACTGCCGGAGCACCTGGAGAACCGGAGTCACTCCTGAAGCAGCTTGGCGAAAACGCCTGTATGGTTATTCCAATAGGAGGTCCATCGTGCCAGGAAATGACGGTTATCTGCAAAAAAGGCAGCCAGTTCAAACGAGAGGGATTTCATCAGTTTTCTTTTGTACCCCTGATTGGTAAGGAGGGGTGGTGTGATACTGTTTTTTAACAACAACTTAACGAAGGAATGATTTATGGCTGTAATGTCCAGCTTGCGGGATAAGACTCATATAATTTTGTATACCCTTTTAGGCGCATTTCTTGCTCTTATTGTATTTGAGTGGGGTATGAATTTTTCTGGATTTACCGGCAAAACCAACCAGGCAGGTAAAATCAATGGAAAGTCCGTTCCATTCAGCCAGTATGATGAGGTTTACAAGGAATACACCGAAAATTTCCGTCGAAACAATCCGGGCGCTGAAATAACCTCTGAAACCGAACTCGGAATGCAGGAGCAGGCATGGAACACCGTTGTGGACCAGACCTTGCTTGAGGAGCAGTTCCAAAAATTCAGCATAGGGCTTCAGGACCAGGAAGTTGTTGAAGCACTCGACAGCCCTAACCCTCCAATGGTTATCCGTCAGAATTTCAGTAATCCCGCAACAGGTGTCCTTGATAGAAAAAAATTAGACAGTGCCCGCCGTGATCCGCACAATAAGGAGTTATGGTTGCAGGTCGAAAAAATTGTCCGGCGCGAGCTTAAAATCAACAAGCTTATCAGGGCACTTCAAACTCTCGAACATGTCACAGACAGGGAGATAAATGATATAGTCAGCCGGCAGTATTCGAGGTTTTCAGCATCATTTATACCGGTTCCTTTCAGTTTTGCTGGTCCCGACAGCAACTTTCCCGTAAAGGAAGAAGAAACCAAAAAGTACTTTGATGACCATAAAGAGCTTTTTAAACAAGTACCGTCAAGAAAAGCTGATTTTGTGTTTTTCCCTTTGACCCCGTCGTCAAAAGACAGTCTTGCAGTGCGTAAAGAACTTGAGACCATCCGCACCGAGTTTGCCGGACCGGTCAACGATGCTGATTATGTTAAAGTCCAGAGCGATCGCCCGACAGGAATAAACGTAACCTACACCCGATCCGACTTTTCGCCATCAGCAGGAGAAACTGTTTTCAGTCCTTCCAATCTCAAACCGGGAACCATTGTCGGTCCTCTCCCCGATCGTGGCGAATACCGTATTATCAAGGTCAAGCAGGTCACAACCTCCCCTCAGCCGATTGCACGGGCATCGCATATTCTTTTGCGGTTTAATCCTGCAAGCAGGGAGGATGTTCAGAAAGTCCGCGAACTTTCCATGCTTATCTTTAAACAACTGCAGGCAGGCGTCCCTTTTGAGGCACTTGCAAAAAAATATTCCACAGACATTGCGAGTGCCGTTAATGGTGGCGATGTTGGCTGGTTCAGCAAGGAGCGAATGGTTCCTGAATTTTCAGCGGCTGTTTTTAAAGCTCAGCCAGGCTCAATTGTAGGTCCTGTACAGTCGCAGTTCGGCCTGCATATCATCAAGGTCACCGGTTTTGACCAGACAGCAGTTGTGTGTTCGGAGGTCGTCAGAAAAATCAAGCCATCAACAGAAACCGTAGAGAGTGGTCGCCGTCTTGCGATGGTGTTCCAGCAGAGTGCAAAAGAGAAAGGTTTCGACAAAAGCGCAGCAAGTTCCAGGCAGACAATCTTGAAAACTGCCGAGTTTGGCCGGCACATGCCTGTTGCGCCAATTGGCTATAGTGAAAAAGTTACGGCATTCGCCTTTAAAGCTGCTGAAGGGGATGTTTCAGACGTTCTTGAAACCGAAAAAGGTTTTTTTGTTATGCGTCTGACCGGTAAAAATGATACAGGATACCGAATGCTCGACAAAGATCTGAAATCGAGAATAAATGCTGAACTACTCAGAGAGAAGAAAGGTGCAGTTCTTGAGAAAAAACTTGCAGCCATGGCAAAAGGGCCAGGTCAGACCATCGAAAAAATAGCCGCACAAAACCCTTCGCTGCATATCGTTACAGCAGAAGACATTCGCTGGAGCGATGGTCTTATACCCGGTTACGGTGTTGACAGACCCCTCGTAGAAGCTATTTCGGGACTTGATGCAGGCAAGCTATCACTTCCGGTTAAAACAGCTGATGGTTATGCACTTGTTCTTGTAAGCAAAAAAACTCTTCCAGCAGGTCTTGACCTTAAAGCTGAAAAAGCTGGCATAGCGCCACAACTCCTTAGAGCTAAACAGGAACAATTGTTTGCTGAATATTTTGCGGCCGTACGCAAAAATGCAAAAATTGAAGATTTACGTCCCTGAACGCGAATGATTATTTCATCAATGGACTGCCTGGAAAGCTTCCAGGCAGGCTTTGATATGCTCAGTCGTGTCAAGGGTAAGGCACGTTTCAGCAAGAGCTTCTGCTTCAGCAATGGAAACTCGGGAAACCAGTGATTTCAGTCTCGGAATGTCTGAGCTGACAACGCTGAACCTTCTCAATCCACATCCTAAAAGAAACGGCAGAGCCAGAGGGTCCGAACCCATATCCCCGCAAATTGTAACTTTACAACGGTTTTTATTAGCAGTTGTTATTATCCTGTGCAGTTGACGGATAAGCGCCGGATGAAATTTTTCAAAAAGATCCTGCACTATAGTATTGTTTCTGTCAACGGCTAGCGTGTATTGGGTGAGGTCATTGGTACCGATACTGACAAAATCAACACACCTTGTAATCTCTTCAATAAGTTCCACAGCCGCCGGAACCTCGATCATGGCACCGAGCCCGGGTTTTTCAATCTGAGAATCGTGACCTTTCGATAATTCCAGAAAATGCTTGTCGATAAGGGCTCTCACATGCCTGATTTCGTTGATTGATATAATCATTGGAACCAGGACTGCTATATTTCCGTGGATATTTGCCCTAATAATTGCTCTGATCTGGTCATCAAGAATTTCAGGCAGGTCCATCAGGATTCTTATCCCCCTCCATCCAAGGTTAGGATTAGGTTCTTTGACAGGCGAATAAATCAATTTATCTCCACCAATATCAAACAGCCGGATATCAAGATGCATTGGAGCAATCAGTTCAGCCATGTCCCTGTAATAGGTAAACTGCTCAGATTCCCTGGGCACTTTTGTCCCATCGTTAAAAAGGTTTTCACTTCTGAAAAGCCCTACACCCTCTGCGCCTAAAGAGCTTAACGCGTGAAGCTCTTCTTTAAAATCGATATTAGCATAAAAGGTAATTCGTATACCACAGCTTGTTGAGGCAGGAAGCATAGCCGTCAAAGAGTTATCCTCTTCATATTTATTCTCCTTCTCTTTTTTTCTGAGATATTGAGCAATCGTTTTTTCCAAAGGATTGGTGATGACGGTTCCGGTGCTTCCATCAATAATTATCTCCATGCCGGTGGTAATTTTTTGAGAGAGATTACCAAGTCCAACCACCATTGGAATGTTAAGCGACTTGCATATCAATGAAATATGCGAAGTACTTCCGCCTGAATCCGTGATAAATCCCTTGATATTGCTGCGGCTTAAAAGAATAATATCTGCAGGAGAGAGGGTATCGGCAACCACAATAACTCCTTCCGGCAACCATGAGTGCAGTTTTCGCACATTCAGGTTTCTGATAATCCGGTTTTTTA
>SZXZ01000064.1 GCA_005843835.1 Chlorobium sp. | reverse complement strand
ACTTGCCCTGAGAGTTTTTCTCTGTATTTTACTGGTGAACCTGTTTAGAGTTCCTGTCGCGTTGGTTGCCGTATGAACGCATACAATGAAAAACCCCATCAAATCTGACGGATATACTGGTCTTACAGAAGCTGAGGCTGCTGAACGATTGGCTTCGGAAGGATATAATGAATTGCCATCTTCCGGGCGACGCGGCATTTTTTCGCTTGCGTTTGATATTGTCAGGGAACCGATGTTTTTGCTTCTGGTTGCTTGCGGGGGTGTTTACCTTTTGCTTGGCGACATACAGGAAGCGCTTATGCTGCTTGGATTTGTGTTTTTTGTAATGGGTCTGACCCTTTACCAAGAAAGAAAAACAGAAAATGCACTCGAAGCATTACGAGATCTTTCAAGTCCCCGTGCCCTGGTTATCAGGGATGGGGTAGAGCGGCGCATCGCAGGACGTGAAGTAGTTCGGGGAGACCTTGTTATGGTTAACGAGGGCGACCGGGTTCCGGCTGATGCACTTCTTCTTTCGTGCCTGAACCTTTCGGTTGACGAATCCTTTTTAACCGGCGAATCTGTTCCAGCCCGAAAGTCGGATGATGAACCGGATCAGAATGAGGTTCATCCCGGTGGTGATGATCTCCCCTTTATTTATTCGGGGACTCTTGTTGTGCAGGGTCAGGGGATTGCTCGTGTTATGGCTACCGGTATCATGACGGAAATCGGCAAAATCGGCAAGGTACTGCAGGCTGTGCATCCTGAAGAAACATTATTGCAGAAGGAAACTGATCGATGGGTGCGTAACCTTGCAGTTGTCGGGCTGTCGTTATGTGTTGTTGTTATAGTTTTTTATAGTCTTACCCGTGGTGACTGGCTTAATGGACTGCTTGCCGGTATTACCCTTGCTATGGCAACACTTCCCGAAGAGCTGCCGGTTGTCCTTATGATTTTTCTGGCTCTTGGTGCATGGCGCATTTCAAAAAAGCAGGTGCTCACGCGCCGCATGCCTGCTATTGAGACACTGGGCTCAGCTACTGTTCTCTGTGTTGACAAGACCGGTACCCTTACTGTGAACCGCATGACGGTGAGTAAACTCTATGCCTGTGGTGAGGTTTTTGATGTGGGATCCGGTTCGGAACTCTGTATGCCGGAATGTTTTCACGAACTTGTTGAATACAGTATTCTTGCAAGTCAGCTTGATCCTTTTGATCCTATGGAAAAAGCTATCAAGCAGGTTGGGGATTACTTTATAACTGAGCGTGAGCATTTTCATCAGGACTGGGCTTTGGTGCATGAGTATCCTTTATCAAAAGAGCTGCTGTCACTTTCACGGGTCTGGAAATCAACGGATGATGAACAATATATCATAGCCGCAAAAGGTGCTCCTGAGGCAATTATTGATCTTTGCCACTTTGATGACAACCAGATAGCTCAACTGACGACCCATGTTACTGACATGGCTGCTATGGGACTAAGGGTACTCGGTGTGGCAAGAGCCTTGTTTAAAGAGCCTGTGCTTCCGGACTTGCAGCACGACTTTGTTTTTGAATTTCTCGGTCTTATAGGGTTGGCTGACCCGGTACGGTCAACGGTTCCATCGGCCATAACTGAATGTTATAGTGCAGGCATCCGTGTTGTGATGATAACTGGTGATTATCCCGGTACAGCTTGCAATATTGCCCGCCAGATAGGTTTGAAGGATGCGGATTCGGTTATTACCGGTGCTGAACTCCTGCGGCTCTCCCAGAAGGAACTGCAGGAAAGAATCAATGACGTCAATATTTTTGCGAGGGTCGTTCCCGAACAGAAATTGCGTCTGGTGAATGCCCTTAAAGCGAATGGTGAAATTGTTGCGATGACCGGCGATGGGGTTAATGATGCTCCGGCGCTGAAATCAGCCAACATTGGTATCGCAATGGGGGGACGGGGAACTGATGTGGCTAGGGAAGCAGCATCGCTTGTGTTGCTTGATGACGATTTTTCATCGATTGTTCAGGCAGTAAAAATGGGGCGAAGAATTTTTGACAACATCAAAAAGGCCATTGCCTATATTTTTGCTATTCATGTGCCTATTGCAGGGCTGTCACTTTTTCCGGTACTTTTTCACTTTCCCCTGATTCTTTTGCCGGCACATATCGCTTTTTTACAGCTCATCATCGATCCTGCCTGTTCAACTGTCTTCGAAGCTGAATGTGAAGAAAAAGATGTTATGCAACGTCCACCCCGAAACTCCATGGAGCATTTATTCAGTCGTCAGACCGTTGTTGTCAGTTTATTGCAGGGTATTGTTGTGCTTTCGGTAGTTCTGGGGGTGTTCTGGTTTTCTCTTAACCGTGGAGACAGTGAGGCTCAGGTCCGAACCCTTACGTTTACAACCCTCATGTTTTCAAATCTTGCTCTTATTTTGACCAACCGGTCGTGGAGTACGACTTTTTTTGCAACGTTACGCCGTCCAAATATGGCTCTGTTGCCGGTTGTTACAGGGGGAATTCTTTTTCTTGTTGTTGTGCTTTATGTCCCTTTCTTTGTGAAGCTTTTCAAATTTACGGAGATACATTCCCTTGATTTCCTTATTTGCTTTTTAGCCGGACTTGGAAGTGTGCTCTGGTTTGAAGGGCTGAAATGGTCTGGCTTTTTTAGAAATATCCATACATCATGCTGAGTTATTCCGCAATCCTCGCCTTCAGGATCAGTGGGAGGTGATCAGAGTAGCCCCCTTTATATTTTTTCTTTTCGTAGGTGGCATAAGGTCGTTTACCGGAGAAGTCCAGTAATTTGGAAAACGACAGGCATGCAAATGCATCGTCCTGTACAAAAAGCCCTTTGTTGTCAAGCATGCCGGATGAAAGGAGAATCTGGTCGATATGCTGCCAGTGGTTTCGGTATGAAAAACTGCCGATGCCTTGATAGCCGGTCCAGCAGTTGTAGAGATATCTGTCGCCGTTTGCTTTGACCTTTGCCGAATCGTTTATGGAGCCGAGCACCTCTTTTAGCGATGTATCGTCGGGTTCATCGTTAAAGTCGCCCATAACAACAATATCAGCGGCAGGATTTTTAAGCCGAAGACTGTCTAGAATGTGCCGGTTTACCTGAGCAGCGGCAATTCGCTTGGGTTCTGTCCATTGGGTATCAAAGGATCGTGAGGGCCAGTGGTTCAGGATTACGTGAAAAGGGTGACCTCCGGCCGAAAATCCGGCGACGATGACTTTTCGTGTGCCCCTGCCTTCTATGGGTACACTGTAGGCTTTGGATGCTCCAGGGCGGAGTGTTTTAGGGTTATAGGCTAAAGCAACATCGATACCTCTCGGGTCTGAGGACTCATAGTAGATGGTTTTATAACTGATTCCTTGAAGTGGAGAAAGGGTTTCTTTAAAGACGCGCTCGTTTTCGACTTCGGCAAACCCGATGATATCGGGATATTTCATGTAATCGGGGTGTGCCTCTATCATCGAAAGGAGGTGGCGGATTCGCATCTGTTTTAAAAGAAGCTTTTTTTCTGTCCACTGCATTTTGCCTTCGGGTGTAAAATCATCGTCGTCGGTTGCTGGATCGTTTTCAGGATCAAAGAGGTTTTCAACGTTCCACCAGAGAAAAAGCACGCTCTTTTTTGACGTGTTTTTTCCTGCAGCCGAGCTGGAAATCCAGGAGCCGAGAGCGAAAATGATAAAAATACAGCAGAGGAATTTTCGCATAACTTCTTTCTATGTAATTTTTTTTCATTACCATAAGGATTATGTAAATTAATCGGGACTTTTCAGCTATCAATATTTTTAGTTCTTCAAAGATTTCCCCAACGATCAGGAAAACATTATGACCAAGAAGAGTGATGTCAAGGAACAGGCTAAAGATATCCTCGAGGAGACCCTTGACAGGGAAGCGGTTATTGTGTTGGCACGGATTTCCGAAGAGATGCAGCTTCTTTTTAAGGCTCACCCTGAACCTCTGAGAGAAGAGGTGGAAAGAATTGTGACAGGTTTTTTTCTTGAAAACGGTAAATCAGAACAGTTTATTGACGACTGGATAAAAACGTCTGAAGAATATAGCTGTGCAAGGGGATTGAGTGAGCTTGATCAGCCTAAAGCCATGTTATCGGATCTTGGAGTGTTTAGGTTTATGAGTTTTTTGAAAGACAAGGGATTGACTGACGATCAGATAACTATTGTTCTTACCGGGGCGGTCGAACAGGCGGCCTCTGATCATCAGGGCGAGTAACAAACGGGTAATAACTTTTCACGGTGATTATGGTTATCGGGTCATGATAGTCAGTCGCCACTAATAACAGTTTATAATGAATAAGACGACACAGCTTTACGAAGGCAAAGCTAAGAAGGTTTTTTTGACTGAAAATCCTGACTTGGTCATACAAGAGTTCAAGGACGATGCCACAGCTTTCAATAACAAGAAAAAAGGCACTATTGCTGAAAAAGGCATTGTAAACAATGCTATTTCGTGCAAGTTGTTCACTCTTCTTGAATCTCAGGGTATCCGCACGCATCTGGTTGAAAAACTTTCTGAGCGTGATATGCTCTGCCGGCACCTCGATATTATCAAAGTGGAGGTTGTGGTTCGTAATATTGCTGCAGGTTCACTGGTGAAGCGCTATGGGTTTCCGGAAGGAACTGTGCTCGAAAAACCAATTGTCGAGCTTTATTTGAAAGATGACGATCTTGATGATCCGCTGATGAACGAGTCACATGCTGTTGCCCTTGGCGTAGCTTCTCTTGATGAGTTGTCAGTTTTAAAAAATCGTGCAGAAGCTATTAATGCTGTGCTTAAAAAGTTTTTTGCCGAAAGAAAACTGAAGCTTGTTGATTTTAAGCTCGAATTCGGACGTCATAAAGGTGAAATTCTTCTTGGCGACGAAATCAGCCCTGATACCTGCAGATTCTGGGACCTTGAAACCAACGAAAAAATGGACAAGGACCGTTTCCGCTTTGACCTTGGTGGTGTAGAAGACGCATACAGCGAAGTACAGAAAAGGGTGCTCGAACTGGATTGAGACAATTCGAACGGAAGAACCGGGGGATGAATGTTTGAATCAGCGATTTCCTATCTTCAGCATGCAGACCCTTTTTCGGTTTATCTGTTTCTGTTTCTGATTTGTTTTTTTGAAAATGTTGTACCGCCCATTCCTGGAGATGTTCCGGTTGCTTTTATCGGATATCTCATTTATAAAAGCGGAATAACGTTTACCGGAGCATTATTCTGGTCGACCACGGGCTCAATATGCGGGTTTATGGTTGTCTATATGCTCAGCAATACTCTTGGCTCTAAACTGTATGCTGCGGGGTCTACACCTGGTCAGCACTGGCTGTCGAAAAGTGTGCATCGATTTTTTCCGCCTTCGGATATGGAGCTGCTTCGAAGTAAATTTGCTGCTCACGGGTATCTTGCTGTATTGGTTAACCGCTTTCTGTTTGGGTCGAGAGCGGTTATTTCCGTTATGGCGGGTTTAATGGATCTTAAAACGCCGATTGTTCTCCTTGCTGCTTCTGCCAGCGCTCTTGCCTGGAATGTACTGTTGTTGTATGGAGGCTATTTATTGGGGACGAACTGGCAGAATATTGGTGGTTATGTTGCTTTGTACAGTATTCCTGTATCGGTTTTATTTGTAATGCTGCTTTTATTTTCTTTGTGGAAGTTTTTAAGGGAAAGAAAGCGTGAGCATGAATGAAATTTTTTGTTATTTAACACCTTTCTTTAGCTTTCAGCTTTTTTTGATTAATTCGTAAGCATTTTGTTGGTATACCATGGCAAAAGACTTAAAACATTATCCCGCTGAAAAAAAAGGGCAGCTTCTGGAGCTTGCCTCTATTGACGAACTTAAGGAAATGGCCCGACAGGTACGTCGGGATATTATCCGAATGCTTGCTGCGGCCAATTCCGGTCATACTGGAGGCTCGCTCGGCATGGCAGATATTTTTACAGCGCTTTACTTTCGAGTGCTTAAGCATGAGCCTCATAAGTTCTGGCAGAACTTTGATCGTGATTTGGTTTTTCTTTCAAATGGTCATATTGCGCCGGTATGGTATAGCGTTTTAGCTCGTTCTGGTTATTTTCCTCTCAGCGAGTTGAACTCGTTGCGGCAGGTTAATTCCTATCTGCAGGGGCATCCTACATCCGAGTCAAAACTGCCTGGTATAAGAATAGCTTCCGGTTCTCTCGGTCAGGGTTTGTCGGCAGCAATCGGTGCAGCACTCGGACTTCGTATCGACGGTAAAGAAGGTGATGTTTTTTGTCTGATGGGGGATGGTGAATGTCAGGAAGGACAGATTTGGGAGGCTGCCATGAGCGCATCCCATTATGGACTTGGCAAGATTATAGGCATTGTTGATTGCAATAACCAGCAGATTGACGGTGAGGTCCATGACATTATGAGTATTGAGCCGTTTGCTGATAAATGGCGTGCTTTCGGTTGGGATGTTTACCAGTGTGATGGCAATAGTATTGAGGAGGTTATCAGTACGCTTCAACATATCAAGGATGACACCAACAGGCTCAAGCCATCAGTAGTTCTTGCAACGACACTCATGGGTAAAGGGGTTCACTTTTTTGAGGGTACGATGGCGGATAAATCCAATTGGCATGGTAAGCCCCCTACTAAAGGAGATGCTGAAAAAGCACTTGCCATTCTCAGTGAGACCGTCTATGGCGATTTTTAACCTGAACTGGTTTCGTGCAGATTCTTGCGGGTACATATAAAGGGCGTAAAATCAAGAGCTCTTCATCTTTTGCGATACGCCCTTGCAGCAGCAGGGTTAAAAAGTCTCTCTTTGATATTCTTTCGGCAAGGATAGATTTTGATGAGGTTTCTGTTCTTGACTTGTTTGCCGGGTTTGGCTCGCTTGGTTTTGAGGCTTTAAGCCGAGGGGCTGTTTCCGTTTGTTTTGTTGATCAGCACGTTGATGCGCTGAAGGCTCTGAAGGCAACCTCCGTTCAGTTAGGGATACAAAATCGTGTCAAAATTGTTAACTCGGATGTTTCAGCTTTTCTGGGGCATGCGACTGGTCAGTTTGATCTTGTATTTTGTGATCCACCCTATGCATGGCCTGATTACGATACATTGATCGATAAGATTTTTCAAGGGAAGCTTCTCAGTGAAGAGGGGATGCTTCTGATTGAACATAGTACCCATCTTGAATTTACAAACTCTCCATGGTACTCCTTTCACAGGGATTATGGTATGACAAGAGTTACTTTTTTTCAGCACTGATCCTATTCTCTGCCGATGAAGCAAAAAGCCATTTATCCTGGAACTTTTGATCCTTTCACCAACGGTCACCTCGATGTTCTTGAACGTGCACTGAACATATTTGAGGAAGTTATTGTTGTTATTGCCGCCAACAGTCATAAGCAGGCACTGTTTAGTGGCGATGAACGTCTGACGATGATCAGGGAGGTTGTTGCCGATTATTCCACTGTAACTGTTTCTATGCTGCATGACGGACTTCTTGCCGACTATGCCCGACAGGTTGGCGCGAGGGCGATAGTAAGGGGGGTTCGGCAGGTTAAAGATTTTGAGTATGAGTTTCAAATGTCGCTTTTGAATCGTCAGCTTTATCCTGATGTTACGACGGTATTTCTGATGCCTAACGTGAAATATACCTATGTAGCGTCTTCGATTATTAAGGAAGTAGCTCTCTTAGGCGGGGATGTCAGTAAATTTGTACATCCATGCGTTCTGGAGATGCTTCATAAAAAACGTGATCAACAATAATACATTCAATTATTAACAGCTATTAGAAATGTCGAATATTCTTAATCCTGAAGAAAAATATCTGACCCGGAGAGTACTGAGCATGCAGGAATCGCAGACTATGCGAATCAGCAATCTTGCAAATAAAATGAAAGCCGAAGGCAAGGATATTGTGAGCCTTTCGGCCGGGGAACCTGATTTTCCAACTCCTGACAATGTTAATCAGGCTGCTATTGCCGCTATCAATGCCGGCTTTACAAGGTATACGGCAAATGCGGGTATTCCAGAGCTTAAAAAAGCTATTGTTGCAAAATTCAAACGCGATAACTCTCTTGATTTTCAGGAAAATCAGATCATTGTCAGTAACGGAGGCAAACAGACGCTTGCCAATACATTCCTTGCCCTGTGCGAAGAAGGCGATGAGGTTATTGTTCCTGCTCCCTACTGGGTAAGTTTTCCTGAAATGGTTCGTCTGGCAAGCGCTACACCGGTTATTGTTCATACTACTCTTGAACATGAGTATAAAATGACGCCGGAACAGCTTGAGGCCGCCATTACTCCAAAGACCAAGATTCTGGTGCTTAATTCGCCATCAAACCCCACCGGCTCTGTCTATAGTGAAACTGAGGTACGCAATCTCATGAAGGTTATTGAAGGACGTGAGATTTTTGTGGTGTCTGATGAAATGTATGATATGCTGGTATACGGTGATGTTCGTCCGTTTTCTCCCGCCAGAATTCCGGCAATGAAGGATTGGGTCATTGTGAGTAATGGAGTGTCCAAAACCTATGCCATGACAGGCTGGAGAATTGGGTATCTGGCCGGGCCGAAATGGTTGATTGATGCCTGCGATAAAATACAGTCTCAGACCACCTCGAATGCTAATGCAATAGCTCAAAAAGCAGCTGTTGCGGCTCTTAACGGTGACCAAGGTATAGTTGAAGAACGCCGTGCTGAATTTGAAAAGCGTCGCGATTATATGTACGAGGCTCTCAACAGCATACCTGGATTTAAAACAGCGCTGCCTATGGGTGCGTTTTATATTTTCCCGGATGTCAGCGGCGTGTTTGGCCAGACGTTTAACGGTGTGGTCATGAAAGATTCTGCGGATGTTGCTGAATATCTTCTTAAGGTGCATTTTGTTGCTACTGTTCCGGGTGATGCTTTCGGAGCTCCCGAAAACCTTCGTCTGTCCTATGCGGCCTCAATTGCCTCACTTGAAGAGGCGATAAACCGTATAAGGAGAGCTTTCAAATAAGTGCGGATGCTCAAAGTCCGGCGCAGCAGGTTATATACCCTATGGTTCAGCTGGTATTCACGACGGCAGTTCAAGAGGTATTTTAACTCGGTACGCGTTTTTATGCCTTCCGGAGTACAGGGAATGGATCCCCGTATTCCGGTTATTTTTTATGCTAATCACGCGTATTGGTGGGATGGGTTCTGGTCGCCGCTCTGTACTGAAGAATTTTTTCATCAGCATCTGCACATTATTATTGAGTATAAACAGTTAAAAAAGCATCCTTTTTTTACCCGCATAGGGGCTTTTTCGCTGGATCAGTCTCATCCAAGAAGTGCGCTCCAGACTCTCCGTTATGCTGCAGAACTTCTTACTGCCGATAGTGAGCGCCAAAATGCGTTATGGATTTTTCCTCAAGGAAAAATTGAGAACGTTGACAAGCGGCCCCTTGTATTTTTTAAAGGAACAGCATCGATTATTTCAAGAGT
>SZXZ01000067.1 GCA_005843835.1 Chlorobium sp. | reverse complement strand
TGGATAGCTGACTAAGGATCCGTCAATCAAACAGAAATGAATACTTTTCCTATGTGAAAATATCCCATTTCATATATTAAATTAAAAGGCTTTAACGAAAAGTCATGATGCCCCGTTCTTATTTTTTTCTCTTAGAACGGGGTTTTCTAGTAATAAAGTAATAGGGTAATAATTTTTATGCAGCTTACAGCTAAACTCACAGCAATTCTTCCTGAACAGACAGGCGCCGGTAAAAATGGCCAATGGAAAAAACAGGATATTATAGTAGAAACTGACGGGCAATACCCTAAGAAGGTTTGTATTTCTTTGTGGGGAGAGAAGTTTGATAGAAACATCCTTAAAGTGGGCAACCGTCTGACGATTTCGTTTGACATTGAAAGCCGGGAGTTCAACGGTAAATGGTATACCGACGTAAAAGCCTGGAAGGTTGAGTCGGGCAATTCATCAGGACCATCAACAGTTCAACAGGCGGGGGAGTCTTATAACGCTCCAGCATTTGAGTATCAGGGCGGACCTGCAATTGTAGATGATGATTGCCCTTTCTAGACGCTGAAAGAGAACAATAGACTAATAATTACTATGCGGCTTAAGAAGAAGATTGCGCTCGTTACAGGAGCAGCAGGGGGGATAGGAAGAGCGGCAGCACTCTGTTTTGCCGCTGAGGGTGCCATGGTGGTAGTCAGTGATATCAATGCTCCTGGATGCATCGAAACCTTGGAACTCCTTGAAAGCACAGGTGGAAAAGGGATGTTTATTCAGGCCGATGTCACGCACGAAGACCAAATTCTGTCGCTCTACAAAAAGATAGCTGATGAATTCGGAAAACTTGATATTGTTGTTAATATTGCCGGTGGTGACTGCGAACCGGCTGCGGACGTCGAAGATATCGATTACGAGAGGATGAGTGCCAATCTTGATGTAAACCTCAAGTCTTGTATTATTTCATGTCGTGAAGCGGCACGGGTGATGAAGCCGCAGGGTTTTGGCAAAATTGTCAATATGAGTTCGCTTGTCTATCGTGGCAGTCCTAACCAGTTTTCCTACTCGGCAGCCAAAGGTGGCATTTACGCATTTACCCGTTCGCTTGCCATGTCGCTTGGCCGTTACGGCATAACAGTTAACGCACTTGCACCTGCACTTGTTGAAGTTCCGGCATTTGTCAATGCGCTAGGTCCTGAACGCTGGGAAATGCTCCGTCAGGATTGTGCACAACGTTATCCGCTCGGTAGGGTCGCAACGCCCGACGATGTTGCCCGATGTGCCTTGTTTCTTGCTTCCGATGACGCTTCCTTTATAACAGGACAGATACTAGAAATTTCCGGCGGTGCAAGGCTATAAACCTGCATCCGTCCTGATGGATCCAATTTTAAATATTTCATGACGATAAGAACAGGCCTCGAAAAAGTGAAACCGATAACCAGCGCGCCACGAGAAATCCCGTTTAATTATACCTCAGCCGGAGATCGGCAGGCAATATCCTTTCTGCTTGGGCCGAACATTGTGAAAATGCTCGATGAATTGCGCGATTTGCGGGTTACCGGCAGGTCAGCACGTTTGCTTATGGGTATTATCGGCGAAATTCTTATTCACCGCCGCAATCCCTATCTTTTTCAGGAACTTGTAGATTCTGCCGTTCGCCGTCGCAGGCTCTTCGAAAGGGCAACTCAAGAGCTTGATACCATTTCCGAAATGGCAAACGGTGAAGCCCGCGTTTCGGCTATAGTTTCAGCAGTACGCGAGCAGCTCGAGAGGTTCCGTGCTGCTGTTGAGAACACGCCTGAACTTCGCCGTCGTATGAAGCGCGAACTGGGAGCAGTAGTCGGAGCAAAAAACGTCCTTTTTGACCCGTTTTCCTTAGCAGCCCATGCGACAGATGCTACCGACTGGCGGCTTCATCTGCCGTCGGCAGTTATCACCCCTGACGATGAGTCACAGGTTGCTCCTCTCATTACCGCAATAGCCTCGCTTGGACTTAACATCATTCCCCGTGGTGCAGGAACAGGGTTAACCGGGGGAGCAGTCCCGCTCCGATCAAGGTGTGTGATTATCAACATGGAACAACTGAACCATATCAAAGGGATCTCGGTTCGGGATTTTCAGCTCGATAATGGCCAGATTTCTCAGGCTTCGGTGATTGAAGTTGAAGCAGGAGTTGTTACTGAACATGCAATGGAGGCGGCTGACGAGCACGGACTGGTGTTTGCAACCGACCCGACAAGTGAGTGGTCGTGCACTATTGGCGGAAATATAGCCGAAAATGCCGGAGGCAAAATGGCTGTCCGGTGGGGCACTTGTATTGATAATCTGCTGGAATGGCGCATGGCAATGCCTACCGGAGAAAACTGGACGGTCAAGCGCGTCGATCACAAGCTCCGAAAAATCCTGCACGAGGATACCGTAGTATTCGAAGTCTGGAACGACCGGGGCAGGCGAGTCGATCGAATTGAACTGCTCGGAACCGATATACGTAAAAAAGGACTCTGGAAAGATATCACCAATAAAGCACTTGGTGGAGTGCCTGGCCTTCAGAAAGAAGGGACAGACGGTGTCATAACCTCTGCAGTTTTTGTACTTTACCCAAAGTATCCCGAAAAAAGGACCCTTTGTCTTGAGTTTTTCGGGCCCGATATGGACGAAGCAAGCAAGGTGATACTTGAACTTTCAAAAATATTTCCATTCTATTCAGAAAATCGGGAAGCACTGCTGGCACTAGAGCATTTTGATGACGAGTACATCAGGGCTATCGACTATAAGGTCAAGGCTCCCCGTGCCCAGACACCAAAAGCTGTGCTTCTGATTGACATAGCCGGCCATACGGTAAGAGAAGTTGAAAATGGAGTGGAACGTGTGGAAGACCTACTGAAGCCCCACCCCAATACCATGATGTTTCTCGCCAAAGACTATGCTGATGCGGTTCGTTTCTGGGCCGACCGTAAAAAGCTTGGTGCCATAGCCCGGCGAACCAATGCATTCAAGCTTAATGAAGACATTGTAATTCCGCTTGAAGCACTTGCCGGATTTGCCCGATTTATTGACGAACTCAATATTACAGAAGAGCGGTATGCTCAGCACTGCTTTGTAGAGCGCTCACGTACCATTTTTGCCGCCCCGGGAGTTATTGAGGATGGAGGTCAGTTTACCTCAAAAATTCCCGCAGGTCTCGAGCTCTGTCGCCTTTTTGACGATAAAATATTACTGGCTGAAGAAGAATCGCTCCGTTCACTTTCCATTATACAGGATCTCAGCCGTGAACTTGGAGAACTCGTACAGGGTTACCCTGAAATGGAGGCTGCGTTTGCTGAAGCTTATACTTACGTTCGCAACAGGCGAATTGTGCTGGCTACACACATGCACGCTGGTGACGGCAATGTTCATGTCAACGTTCCCGTACTCTCTAACGACCGGCCAATGCTCGAACGGGCCGACAAGGTGATCGACAATGTGATGCAAAAGGTTGTCTCCCTTGGAGGGGTTGTATCAGGGGAGCATGGCATTGGCGTCACTAAACTAAAGTATCTTGACCCTGCCATTGTCGAAGAACTTACCAGGTATCGTCGCAAGGTTGACCCGCAAGGCATTATGAACCCGGGAAAACTGGACGATTACGAAGCACTCGATCATATATTTACACCGTCTTTCAACCTGCTCGAACTTGAAGCACATATTCTCAGACGTGCCCAGATTGAAGAGCTCTCCAAAAAGGTTGACTACTGTATCCGCTGCGGCAAATGCAAAACCGATTGCTGTGTTTACTATCCATCAAGGGGCATGTTCTACCATCCACGCAACAAAAACCTTGCGATTGGTTCATTAATTGAAGCACTTCTTTTTGATGCCCAGCGAGAGCGATCTACTGATTTTGCGCTTTTAAAGTGGCTTGAAGAAGTAGCCGACCACTGCACGATTTGCCATAAGTGTCTCAAGCCTTGTCCTGTCGATATTGATAGTGGCAATGTTTCGGTGCTGGAACGTGAAATTCTTACAGAATGGGGCTTTAAGCACTCCTCTCCGCTTACTGAACTGACTTTGCGCTACCTCGATAGCCGTTCACCTGCATTCAATACCATTTTTCGCAGGGCAATACTTCGTATGGGAGGAGCTGTTCAGCGAGCAAGCAATAAACTTTCGCAATCGCTCCAACTGGACCAGGATTCTCCAGCTCCATATCCTCTCAGGCTTTTGCGTTCCCCGGTACCACCCGTTCCAAACCAGACTTTACGCGACGTTCTACCCGAGTGCGGCCCCGACCAGGTGATCGTGTTCGAACCTGCAGGCGAGGCAAAAAGTAATGTTTTCTACTTTCCAGGATGCGGATCTGAACGCATGAACTCAACAATTTCCATGGCGGCTATTCATGTGTTGCTTCAGCTTGGCGTAAGGGTTGTGTTGCCACCTCCGTTTCTCTGTTGTGGTTTTCCTGCCCATGTCAACGCCAAGACTGACCAGTATTCAAGCATAGTGCTGCGTAACACGGTCATGTTCAGCCAAATCAGGGAAATGTTTTCTTACCTCGATTTCGATGCCTGCGTGGTCACCTGTGGTACCTGTATGGAGGGTCTTGATGCCATTGAAACCGGCAAACTTTTTGGCGGAAAAATAATTGATGTAGCAGCCTACGCGCTCGAAAAAGGAATGAAACTCGATGGCAATAGGGATTATCTTTATCATGCACCATGCCACGACTCTCTTTCAGGTAAAGCTCACCTGACCCTGCAGAAAATTGGAGGGTTCGGTACAGTAACCCCAGTTCCGCATTGCTGCTCCGAAGCTGGCACCCTTGCACTCTCTC
>SZXZ01000047.1 GCA_005843835.1 Chlorobium sp. | reverse complement strand
ACACCACGCATGGTTAATAGCCGCAGAAAGTCGGATTCATAGACGCGCCAATCACCTTTATTTTTTTTAAAAGCATCCAGAATTTCTTTGGTTGGTGCCAATTCAGGAACATGGATATAATCCATATTGCAGATCTCTCTGAAAAAAAAACGAAGATCATTAGACTTAGCAAAACCGGGGAGGCGATCTGTGAAAGCCGTCTCAAGAAGGGTGAGCGTGGCATTTGGCAACGTCGGTACTGGGAGCATCTGATACGAAATAATGTGGATTTTGCCCGGCATGTGGATTACATTCATTTCAATCCTGTTAAACATGGGCATGTGGCAAGTCCGATTGATTGGCCTTATTCGTCAATTCATCGGTTTGTATCGGAGGGAATGCTGGAGAGGAAGGCGATGGGGAACAGGAAAATCCGGCATGTTTTGGGCATGCCGGATTGACTTGTTTATACTAATTGGTTTGGGACTCAGGCTTTCTCTACGATCTTGCGTTCTTTGACTTTTAGTGCGGCCTTGCCTGTACGTTTGCGGAGGTAGAACAGCTTTGCTCTTCTTGCCTTGCCGTGCTTGACGACGGTGACGCTTTCGATGTTTGGTGAGTTTACCGGAATGATACGCTCAACACCTACGCCGTGTGATATTTTACGGACGGTGATTGTTTTGTTACCGCCTACTCCCCTGTCGCTGATAACGATACCTTCAAATGCCTGAAGTCTTTCTTTTTCGCCTTCAATAACCTTTAACTGTATCTTTACAGTATCACCTGGGTTGATTTCCGGAAAATCGGTAACAGCCTGGGTGGCGTCGACTAACTTAATTAACTGATCCATGACAACAACTATTTACGTTATGTTTTTCTTTAATTCCTCTAAAACTTAATGATCAAGAAGATCTGGTCTACGCTGGCGAGTTCGCTCGAGAGCATTTTCACTTCGCCATTGTTCAATTTTGCTGTGGTTCCCGTTCAGGAGAATGTCGGGGACCTTTAGTCCTCTGAATTCTGCAGGACGAGTGTAATATGCACTATCCAATAGTCCTGTCTGAAACGAATCGGTCAGTGCTGACTCGCTGTCTCCAAGAACACCCGGTATAACCCTGATAACTGCATCCATAAGAACAAGTGCGGGTATTTCACCGCCTGAAACTACAACATCTCCTATGGATATTTCCATAGTAATCAAATTCTGCCGGATTCTTTCATCGATGGCTTTGTAATGACCACAGAGAATAATCACGTTTTGTTTTCTTGAAAGCCTGTTTGCCATTGACTGATCAAACAACTTTCCGTCGGGAGTAAGAAATATTACCTCATCGTACTCTCTTTCTGCCTTCAATGCTTCAATACATGCATATACGGGTTCGGGCCGGAGTACCATCCCTGCGCCACCCCCGAATGGTGAATCGTCTACCTGCTTGTACTTGCCCAGTCCGTAGTCGTGCAAGTTATGAATATGAATGTCGGCATGGTTTTTTTTTCGGGCAATGCTTAACAGTCCATTGTCCAGCGGTGAATCAAAAAAACCAGGAATGACGGAAATCACATCAATCCTTATTGCATTCATGGGCTCAATTTGTTTTCGACTGATTTCTTTGGCCTGCTATAGAAATTCGTCGAATCTTGGTATAACTATGTGCCTGTCTCGCAGACTGAACTCTTCAACAAATTCTTCTATGGCTGGCAGTAAAATCTTTTTTTCGCCAACCTGTACTTCGTAAACCTCGTTTGCGGGCATCTTTAAAACATTGGTGACTGTACCGACTTCGTGCCGGTTACGGTCAAGAACCTTCATGCCTATTATTTCGTGAAGATACGCACGATTTTCCGGTTGAGGAATAAGCTGATCTTCAGTTATAAACAGTTTCCAGCCTGTAAGTGCCTCTGCCTGTTCCATCGTTTCTATCCCTTCTAAGAACAACCATGCAAATCCTCCTGCCAGAGCGGCTTTTTTTACTTTTAACCGCTCAACAGAATCGATAGATTTACCGGCGTAATACTCACGGCGGGAAAGAAAACTTTCAGGAAAATCGGTAACGGGTTCAACTTTTACTTCGCCTTGCAATCCTTTGGGCTTGAGTATGACACCTGTTAGATAGAGTTCCATCCTGACCTCACCGTTTTATGGATGATTAGGCCTCTCCACCTGTAGCAGCTTTCGCTTCTGCCTCTTTTTTGGCATGACGACGATGAGACTTTAACGCAAGGCGTTTCTGGCGTCTTACGGTCTGGTGCTCCTGCCATTTTTCCATTTCGGCTGTAATGTCTGCTTCGCTGCGACCCATACTTTTGAGGCGGAGTTCGTAGAGCAATCCGGTTGTACGGATTAAACTGTGTACTGTTGCTGTCGGCTGTGCACCGGTCTGCATCCAGTAGACAATACGGTCTTTATTAATGGTTACTGCGTGCGGTTTGGCTGTTGGCTGATAATGGCCTACAATTTCAAGAAATTTGCCGTCCCGTGGTGAGCGTGCATCGGCAACAACAATCTGGTATACCGGCAATTTTTTTCTTCCTGCTCTTTTCAGTCTGATCTTTACCAAGGCTAAAATATTTTAGTTATTGTGAACTGTTAACAGTGAGTGTAATTTATCGTTTTAAAAACTTATCAAGGGCAAGATTCTGCGAGGTAATTTTTCTGCCGGATTGGGACAGCTTTGATACTGATCGCATCATCTTTTTCATTTCTCCGAACTGCTTGAGAAGAAGGTTTACTTCCTGAACTTTAGTACCGCTGCCTTTGGCTATGCGCTGACGGCGGCTGCCGTTGATAATATCAGGGTTATGCTTTTCCTGTTTGGTCATGGAGTTGATCATGGCTTCAATTGGTTTGAAGTCAAGATTTTCAAGGTCCTGCTTTGGTACCATTTTATTGAGTCCCGGCACCATTTCTATCAATCCCTGAATCGAACCCATTTTTTTAAGCTGCTGTAACTGGTCGAAAAAGTCGTTGAGGTCAAACTCGTTTTTCATGAGTTTTTTCTGCATCTCGAGGGATTTTTCGAGATCCAGGTTTTCCTGGGCTTTTTCTACAAAACTGACGATATCGCCCATGCCGAGAATTCGCTGGGCCATACGGTCGGGATAGAACGTGTCAAGGTCGTCTACCTTTTCGCCGACGCTCATGAATTTAATGGGCTTTTCGACTACCTGACGAATTGAAAGCGCTGCTCCACCTCTGGAGTCGCCATCAAGCTTGGTAAGTACGACACCATCAAAGTCGAGGCGATCGTTGAATGCTTTTGCGGTGTTGACGGCTTCCTGACCCATCATGGAGTCGACAACAAAAAGGAGCTCGTCGGGCTTGAGAGCATTTTTCATTGCCTCAGCCTCGGCCATCATTTGCTGGTCGATCTGCAGGCGTCCGGCTGTATCTATAATAACAACGTCTCTTGCTGATGACCTTGCTGCTTCGAGACCCTGGATGGCTGCCTTGAGGGCATCCTGTTCGTCGATGGAATATACGGGAACTTCCACCTGCAGACCGAGGGCTTTAAGCTGGTCAATTGCTGCCGGACGATAAACGTCGGCGGCTACAAGCATGGGGTTTTTGCCGTTCTTTTTAAGGCGCAGTGCTAGTTTTGCGCAGAAGGTCGTTTTTCCTGATCCCTGAAGACCTGCAACCATGATGATTGCCGGAAGCTTTTTGGGGGTCAGGTTGAGCGGTTTCTGTTCTCCGCCCATAAGTTCGGTCAGTTCATCGTAGACGATTTTAACAATCATCTGGGCTGGCGATACGCTTTTGATGACCTGTTCGCCTAGGGATTTTTCCCTTATATCTTCAATTAATTTCTTTGCTACCTTGTAGTTGACGTCGGCACCGAGGAGAGCTCTTTTGATATCGCGCATGGCGAGACCAATATTGATCTCGTTGATGGTGGCCTGACCTGCCAGTTTTTTAAAGGTGGCCTCTAATTTATCACTTAGACTATCGAACATTGGGTCTTATCTTTTTTCAGACAAAGCTTAAAAATGCTTAGCTTTGATTATAACAAAAAATAGCAAAAAATAAAATGATAGAATCATATCTTCATTGCCTAAAAAGGTTATTAGTGCTATTTTTTTTGTGTTTTGACTCAAGAACATATCACGAAACAAGATGTTATGACTTTACGCTCTATTGAAACCATTTTGAACTCTTTCCGGAGCAAGCGAATTGCTGTTATCGGTGACATTATGCTTGACAAGTATATTTTCGGGCATGTTTCGCGTATTTCACCGGAGTATCCAGTACCGGTTGTTGATGTAACTCATGAGGATCACCGGTTGGGGGGGGCGGCAAATGTTGCGCTTAATACTCTGTCGCTTGGTGCTGAAACTATTCTGATCGGGGTTACGGGTGCGGACAGCAACCGCGAAATGCTGCTTGAACTGTTTCGGAACAGGGGTCTTGCCACTGGTGGACTGATAAGTGATGCGTCAAGGCCGACAACCTGCAAAACGAGAATTCTTTCGCAAAACCACCATATCACAAGGGTTGATTTTGAAAGCAAAAAAGAGGTGGATTCTGTTATTGAGCAGAGGGTGATTGATTCTTTTGATGCTGTAATCGACGTTATTGATGCTGTTGTGCTGGAAGATTACAATAAAGGACTGCTTAGTCCGGAAATTATCCGCCATGTCATTGCGGCTGCAAGGGAACGCCATATTCCGGTGCTGGTGGATCCGAAACTGCAGAATTTTTTGACGTATAGGGAGTGCTCTATTTTTAAGCCGAACCTTTCTGAAATGGCGGCATCACTGGGTATTGTGCTGCACAATACTGACGATGATGTTGAAAATGCTTGTCGACTGCTGCAGGATAAACTGAAGACTGAGACAATTATTGTTACAAGGAGTGAAAAGGGTATGACGGTCTTTGACGGATCGTTTACTCATATTGCGGCAACGTCGCTTGAGGTTTCGGATGTTTCGGGTGCCGGGGATACCGTTATCGGGGTTCTTGCGCTTGGTGCTGCTGCCGGTATCGATATTATTACTAATGCCACTATTGCGAACCTGGCAGCGGGAACGGTCTGCCAGGAGGTGGGTGCTGTGCCGGTAAGGGCTGAAAAACTGGTCAGAGCTTATCAGGAACTTCTTCAATAATTGAGATGTGCTGTTCGATATCCTGTGGATAGAGAGGATTGTAGGAGCTGTCCATCAGAAGTCTTCGCAGGTTGTTCATTGAATAGAACGGGACTTCGAACATTCCTGCGTTGCTGACCGGAGCCGGCACATCCTGACCGGGATCGATGTGCATGACAAAGGTGATATGGACGGTTTCGTGACCGGTCGGGGTAAATACCCATAACCCTGTTGAGTGACGAACTCTGTGGTATTTAGGGTTATCTGGCAGAAAGTCCGGTTCGCCTTTCATGGTGACTGCAATGGAATTGTCCCCTGCTGATAATAAACCGGTTCGCATGATTAATTCCCGTTCCTGAAGGGGCCAGGGTGTTTTGATAATCTGACGCACAACGACATCGATAACATCATTTTTTTCCAGGACTTCCATTTCGCCAAGCTGATGCACCCAGCGATTGTAGTTTTCCATGTCGTGAAAAAGGCTGATGAGCTTTTTTAAAGGGGTCTGTATTTCGACTTCTCCCTTAAAGCTATGAATATCGGAACCCTCTACTTTGGATGAATAGGTTTTGATACCTTTGTGTTCAACACGAAATTGCCAGTTCCCGTTAAGGATTAACGCAACATCCATACCTTTTTGTTGTTGTGTGGTTTATTAATACAAAGACTAAAAAATATCAGAAAAGAAATCACTCGGCTATAAATTTCTCGTATTTCTGGATGACATCTTTGGCTGACATTTTAAAGGGCGCATCTATTGGAGTACGATATTTTTCACGTTTGACCATTTCTCGCAGGTTGGTGAGAGTATGATAGGGGGTATCAATAACGGCAATATTAGCAAGCCATGATGGAATTTCGCCACCTGGTTCGATGTGAAGACGAAAGACTACCCTGCTCTGGGTTGGTGAGAGTGGGATAATGTTCCATGCTCCTTCGAGTTGGGGAACACGAACATATTTATCGTTTAAGGGGAGAAAGT
>SZXZ01000092.1 GCA_005843835.1 Chlorobium sp. | reverse complement strand
GACACTGCTTCATCTTCCATTTGGTATTCGCGAGCTTATTATGGCTGTTGTTGCGGTTGTTGCCTACAAAACTGCCGACAAGGAAGTGCTCAAGTGCAATAATTTTAATTTTTCGCCCATTATTGAGGTTGCCTTTCTGTTTATAGGGATTTTTGCCACAATGATTCCAGCACTTGATCTGATCAGCACTTATACTGCGGTACATGCAGAAGAATTTTCTCTCACTCAATTTTACTGGATGACAGGTGCATTATCCGGATTGCTCGACAATGCGCCAACATATCTGAATTTCTTGGCTGGTGCTGCAGGCAGGTTCGGGGTGGATATAAACTCGATTGCTGATATCAAAGCATTTTCAATTGGCATGAAATCCCCGGTTCAGGGCGATGTATCTTCTTCTGTCTATTTGATGGCTATATCTCTTGCGTCAGTTTTTTTTGGATCAATGACGTATATCGGAAATGCCCCGAATTTTATGGTCAAAAACATAGTTGAACAGGCCGGGGTTGAAGTGCCTGGATTCATTGAATATATCTACAAATATTCAGTGCCTGTTCTTATCCCGTTATTTTTCCTGCTATGGTGCCTCTTCTTTACATAGTAAGAGCTCTTGCTTGAATCCTTAAGACTTATTCGCCACCAGGTCTCAGGCTTTCACTTACAGCGAGCTTGAACTCCTTCGAAATCTTAAATGTAGGCACGTTTTTAGGATCAACGGTAACCTTCTCACCCGTTCTTGGGTTTCTGGCCTGACGAAGATTCTTATATCTGATGTTAAAAGAGCCAAACCCTCTTATTTCAATTCGTTTTCCAGCTTTAAGGGAATCAATAATACTTTCAAAAAGGCTGTCAACAACAGATTCTGTTTCATTTTTTGTCAAGCCTGTCTTCTGGGCAATAACATTGACCAAGTCTGCTTTTGTTGTTGTGTTTCCCATGGTTGTATAAAGCTTAGGTTATTGTAAGACGCGTATTTACTTAAACCACAAATGCAAAACAACAATTCCCAAAAAAACAGAAAAGTCCTCTCACTTATGTAACAATCAATTATCCAGTTACATCAAGTTGTCCCAAAACCGGCAGCAGGCTGTTCCAAAGCTATGATTTCTTTAATTTCTACAGCATTGAGTGATTCCTTTTCAATAAGCCTTTCCGCAAGCCTGTGCAGAATATCACGTTTTTCTGTGATAATTTTTTTGGCATTTTCCATGCAGGACAAAATAATATTATGTACCTCTATATCAATTTGAAGTGCAGTTTCCTCACTGTACTCTCTGATATGGGAATAATCCTTTCCAAGAAAAACCTCTTTATGGCTGTCTCCATAATTAATCGGGCCAAGTTTTTCGCTCATTCCCCATTGTCGTACCATTCTGCGGGCAATATCGGTGGCTTTTTCAATATCGTTAGCCGCTCCTGTACTCGTTTCCTGAAACACTATATCCTCAGCCACTCTACCGCCAAGTGCATAGGTAATCATTGCCAGCAGGTACTCTTTATTGTGAGTGTACTTATCTTCCAGGGGCAGATAAGCTGTTAGGCCCAGACTGCGACCCCTTGGAATAATGGTCACCTTATGGATCGGATCCGATCCCTTGGTATACGTTGAAACTAGCACATGCCCAGCTTCGTGGTAAGCGGTCAGTGTTTTCTGTTCATCCGAAATAAACATGCTTCTTCGTTCCGGGCCCATTAAAATCTTATCGCGAGCCTGTTCGAAATTTTCAGCAGTAATCAAGGGCTGATCATTTCGGGCCGCCAGAAGCGCAGCTTCATTGACAAGATTTGCCAAATCCGCGCCTGAAAAACCAGGAGAGCTTTTTGCAAGAACGTTGATATTGACAGTATCAGCAAGGGGAGTATTACGAGTATGAATATTTAAAATAGCTTCACGTCCCCGTATGTCAGGCTTGTCTATGGTGATCTGGCGGTCAAACCTTCCAGGCCGAAGAAGGGCAGTATCAAGCACATCAGGCCGGTTGGTCGCCGCAATCAGGATAACATTCTCACTTGTTGTAAACCCATCCATCTCTACAAGAAGCTGGTTCAAAGTCTGTTCCCTCTCATCATGGCCACCACCAAGACCAGCTCCACGGCTGCGTCCAACAGCATCGATTTCGTCGATAAAAACAATACAGGGTGAATTCTTTTTAGCCTGTTCAAACAGATCCCTCACTCTTGCTGCGCCAACTCCAACAAACATTTCGACAAAATCAGCCCCTGAAATTGAAAAAAATGGAACTTTGGCTTCGCCGGCTATAGCTTTGGCGAGCAAAGTTTTACCAGTACCCGGTGGGCCAAGCAGAAGTACCCCTTTGGGAATCTTTCCCCCGATTTTTTGAAATTTATCAGGGTTTGTCAAAAATTCAACAGTTTCCTGCAACTCTTCAACAGCCTCGTCAACTCCAGCCACATCCTTAAAGGTCGTTTTAACATCAAACTCGCTTACCAGCTTTGCTCTGCTTTTACTGAAGCTGAAAATATTTTTTGCCTGGGCTCCGTTCTGTCCGTTCATTCGCCTGAAAAGAAAAAAATAAACAACACCAAAAATGATCCATGGAGCAAACAGGACAAAAAAAGTATTAAGACCGCTGGTGCCCTCTTCAACTTTAAGACGAATTCCTTTTCCTGCAAGGATGTCAGCCTGCTCAACACTGAACGCAGGTATCCTGACCGCAAAGTGATCGGCCTGCAAATTTGTGTTGTTTATAAGCTGTAATTGAGTAACTGCTTTCAGTTTTCCATTCAAGGTAGCCGACTTGTCCTCAAATGTTTTTACCGTCACTTCAGTTACAAGTTCTTTTCCGAGGAGCGATTTATACTCGTTGTAGGTAACCTCAGGGTTATTTGAGCCTGCAAAAAAGCGTTGAAATACAAAAAGCATCAGAAAGGCAAGCAGCATAACAAAAATAAAACGCGGAAACTTAGCTTGCGGGTTTGCGCCTGTTCCCGGAAGCCATCCCGGGTTACGTTCCTCGTCTTTCACCGGATTGAATTTATTGCGGGAATTACCTTTACCTGGCTTTTTTATTGGATTTTCAGGCATAAAAAGTTTAAGTGATGGGGTGAAATGTAACTTACTACATTTAAAGTAATTAAAAGTAAAACTTTAATAGAATACAAAAAGTTTATGTAAAGGGCTGATACAGGTAAAAATATTAACCATAAAACCACATAACGATTATCGGGTTAATCTTTTATCTTGTCTCTTCCAAAGAAGTGAGTTTTTCTTAAATTCACTATTCTTGCGATTGTCCCACTTTATACATTAACAAAAAGTACGACGCACGATTATGGTTGGTAAAAGGGTAAGAACAAGGTTTGCACCTTCTCCAACAGGATATTTACATGTAGGCGGACTTAGAACCGCACTGTATAACTACCTGTTTGCAAAGAAAATGGATGGAGTTTTCGTTATACGTATTGAAGATACCGATCAAACCCGAAAAGTTGAGGGAGCACAGCAAAACCTTATCAAAACTTTGGAATGGGCAGGAATTGTTGCAGACGAAAGTCCTGAACGTGGTGGTGATTATGGGCCCTATATCCAGTCTGAGCGGCTGGACATCTATGCTAAATACTGCAAGCAACTGCTCGACGACAATCATGCCTATTACTGCTTTGCAACCCACGAAGAGCTCGAAGAAAATAGACAGCTTCAGATAAAGCAAGGCCTGCAGCCAAAATACAATAGAAGATGGCTGCCTGAAGAAATGGGCGGTTCAATACCACCGAGTGTTATCAAACAAAAGCTGGATGAGGGTGTTCCCTATGTGATTCGCATGAAGGTACCCGATTATGTTTCAGTCTGGTTTGAAGATATTATCAGAGGCCCTATCGAGTTTGATTCCGCAACAATAGACGATCAGGTACTCATGAAATCCGATGGGTTTCCAACCTATCACTTCGCCAGTGTTATTGACGACCATCTTATGGAGTTCACTCATATCATAAGAGGCGAAGAGTGGCTGCCCTCCATGCCTAAACATCTTCTTCTCTATGAGTTTTTTGGTTGGGAACCTCCAAAAGTTGCTCATCTTCCGCTCCTTCTTAATCCCGATCGCTCAAAACTCAGCAAAAGGCAGGGGGATGTTGCCGTTGAGGATTATGTCCGTAAAGGATACAGCAGTGATGCGATAGTGAATTTTGTAGCCATGCTTGGATGGAATGAGGGCGAAGGCTCCGAGCAGGAAGTTTACAGTCTTGATCAGCTGATTGATAGGTTTTCCCTTGAGCGAGTAGTTAAAGCCGGCGCAGTTTTTAATGTTGAAAAACTTAACTGGCTCGAAAAACAGTATATCAAGAACCGTCCGACCGATCAGATTATAAAAGCTATAAAACCGATTCTTCTCAGTAAGCTCGAACAGAAAACAACCCTGATGTCTCGCGATGTAATCACGGGTGACGAATATCTGGCACAAGTCATAGAACTAATGCGCGAGCGTGTTGGCTTTGAGCATGAATTTGTTACGTTTTCTTCATACTTCTTTTTCGAACCGGAGACCTATGATGAAGAGGCGGTTGCAAAACGCTGGGCAGCAGATACCAATACTCTTCTTCGAGAGTTTACCGTAATTCTTCATTCACTTGAGGATTTCAATGCTGAAAACATTGAAGCCCGCCTTAAGGAGTTTGTCGCACCCAAGGGGCTTAAAGCAGCCTATCTCATTCATCCGCTAAGAATACTTACATCCGGTGTAAGTTTCGGCCCAAGTTTGTATCACATGCTTGAGGTTTTAGGTAAGGATACGGTACTAAGGCGGATTCTTAATGGTATCGATAAAATCACTTTTCAGGCATAGTCCTGAGCGGTAGTCCGGTGAGCACTGGGTTGCTCACCGGATTCTTGGTTTTTTCTTTTGGAGAAAAAGGATTTTTATCTATATTTTGCCTCACGTTTAAAGGACAGATAGCTCAGTTGGTAGAGCAAAGGACTGAAAATCCTTGTGTCGTGGGTTCGATTCCCTCTCTGTCCACACAGGTTAACGACATTTTCCTCGACGTTACCTAGGATCAAAAGATGGAATTCCCCGCTGTTCCTGCTTTCCACATTATCAAGGTATCTATGTCATGCAAGGCATTTCGCAATGCTTTCCTGTTTGAACATCACCAAATGCCAGCATGAATATCACTACAGAGCTTAGTCAGGAAGTCTGGCATGACTTGCAAGGTGCAGGAGCATACGAGTGGTGGTATTTCGATGCGGAAGACAAGGCAAGCGGTCTTTCAATTGTTATAATCTGGTTTTCCGGTTTTCCTTTTTCCCCTTACTACACCAGTCATTACGAAAAGTGGAAAAACCAGATAACCTCCGATGCTCCTCTGCCATCAAATTACTCAGGGTTTAGTTTTCAGATATATGAAAACGGTCGTGAGATTGTAAATTTCATGAAGGAAGGTCGTAGCGGACTTTTCGAAAGCAGTCGATCAGATATTGGTGTAAGGTTCGAAAAAAACCTTTTTGCCTACGACGCACTGAAAGATGCATATTCTCTGGAAATCGATTTTATATTTCCTGTTCGCCAAAAAGCAGTCAAGGCATCATTTTTATTTTCTTCCTGCAGAAGAATCCAATACGAAAAAAAAGATGGCAACAATGCAGGTAAGGTTCCGCGTCATCAGTGGCTGTTGAGTGTTCCCAAGGCTGATGTTGAAGGAATGATTCATATCGTCGAGCAGTCAGATGGGAGCGTTAGAACAATACCGTTTAACGCCATTGGATATCATGACCACAATTTTGGCGACTTGCCTCTTCAGGAGTATCTTGCACGCTGGTATTGGGGTAGAGCTTTTTCGGAGTACTATGATATTATCTATTATGTGACGTTTTTTAAGAACAATGAATATCAACCACTTGTTCTGCTGGTGCTTCACGACAATTCAACAGGCAAAGTAACAGTGCTGGATGAAGTTGGTTTTAAAGAAAGCCGGTTCAGGCGGGGGTTGTTTTCTCCACTCCACAGCAGGGAACTGGAGTTGCAGTACGAAAATATCAGGCTGAACATTCATCATAACCAGGTGCTTGACGCAGGACCCTTTTACCTTCGGTTTGCATCCGCCATTTCATTGCAGATAAATGGAAAGGAGTTCAATGGAATCAATGGCATATCAGAATTCCTGAATCCTGTCCGGCTGCAATCAAGGTTTATGAGATTTTTTACAAGAAGTAGAATTTGGCGTGACGGTGAGCGATCAGTTATGTATAATAGCTACAATAATATTAAACGTTCTTTTGGATTGGATAAATAGTTAAAAAAATCATAAATTTGAAGTTTGTTTAGCTTTCCTGAATTGTATCCGTGAATGTCACTGTCTATCTTGTCTTTCTTAAGAACGACAGATCGAGCAGACAGTGTTTTTGGTTGTACTGCCGGGAGGTACTTGCCTTTTGATTTTATAACAAAAAGTATTAACAAAGGAGATAGATAGTAATGGCACAACAAGGTAATTTCAAGAGTCCAACAAGATTGGGCGCACTTGGAGAAGGTGCACCAGTCTCATCATCCGGTTCGGTTCCCGGTGGCAAGCCTCGGGAGGAGGGCCTTAAAGGGGTTGATTTCGAACGTCGCAGTTTTCTCGGAAAAGTTGTAGGCGGTATTGGCGCGGCTGTAGCCATTTCAACTCTCTATCCCGTTATCAAGTATATTATTCCGCCCAACAAGACCTCCACAAACGTCAAAGAGCTGGTAGTGGGAAAAGCTTCAGAAGTTCCACTGAAAGGGTTTAAAATTTTCCAGTTTAACAAGGATAAAATTCTTGTCGTCAACGACAACGGAAAATTGACAGCCTGCAGTGCAGTATGTACCCATCTTGGCTGCCTTGTGCATTGGGATAACGCCCAGAATCTTATCGCCTGCCCCTGTCATGGAGCAAAGTACAAACAGACCGGAGAAATAATTTCCGGCCCTCAGCCTCTTCCTTTAGCTTCGTTTAAAGTAAGGGTTGAAGGAGAAAATCTTATTATCGCAAA
>SZXZ01000081.1 GCA_005843835.1 Chlorobium sp. | reverse complement strand
CTGGCGAAAAACCAGACGCCCAATGCGGCCGAATCCGTTAATGCCAACTTTTACTTTTGCCATAATGTCGTCCTGATGTAGTATTTAAATAAGGATACGTGTTGTTTGTGTAAAAAAAATCTCTTTTTTCAAAAAGAAAAATGTTTTACAAGATATGATATCAAACTTGAAATATTCAGGACTTTTTTTGAAAAGTTTCTGACAAAAGGTTTTTCAAGTTGCTGAAACTGCCATTGCTCAATAAGATAACAACATCTCCTTCAATGATTTGGCGTTGAAGAAATGCTACAATATTCTGGGGGTAATCCCCGGGGTTTTGGTCAGCAAAAAAGACCATTTTACCCTGTTTTTCCAGTGAGTCTTTTAAGCGGGCAGTATCAAGAGACTCAGATGGGGGGTAACGGTCAGGCCGATGGACTCTTCCTATGACAACAAGAGCTGCCGGGTCAAAACATTCCGAAAGTTCCTGCTGGAATATGTTCCGAGTGGTTGTGTTAGAGCGTGGTTCAAAACAGGCTACAAGCCTTCGTCCGGCGTAAAGCTGTTCAATAGCTTCAAGTGTCACCCTGATTGCGGTAGGATGGTGAGCAAAATCTTCAATAAGGGTTATGTTTCCGGGGAAAGTGCCTATAATTTCCATTCTACGTTTTGGACGTTTAAACAGAGCCATACCCTGCCTGACAGCTTCAAAGGGAAGGCCGACATGTATTGCAACTGCAACAGTCGCAAGAGCGTTCATGATATTATAATTTCCAAAAAGCGGAACCTTGATAGTTCCGAGAATAGTGCCTTTATAAGAAACATCAAAAGATGATGTGTCGCAATCCAGCGATATGTTGTGGGCAAACCACTCGGACTCTTTCGTCAGTCCAAACTGTTCGACTTTACAGAATGCCCTGGAGGCAATTTCAACAGCCACAGGATCATCTCCGTTGACAAAAAGAGCTCCATTTTCTGGAATGAGATTGATAAACAGCCTGAAACTGCGCTTGATATCATCCAGAGAATTGAATATGTCAGCGTGATCAAATTCAATATTATTAATAATGGCTATATCGGGGCGGTAAAGAAGAAACTTGCTTCGTTTATCAAAAAATGAGGTATCGTACTCATCACCTTCTGATACAAAAAAGCCTTCTTCGCTGCGTCCTGATGCTCTGCATCCAATGGCAAAATTTTCAGGAATACCCCCTACCAGAAATCCGGGTTTTAATCCACCATGCTCCAGAACCCAGGCCAGGAGTGATGTTGTTGTTGTCTTTCCATGAGTTCCGGTTACAACTAACGATGTATTATTTTTTATCAACTGCTGTCGAACCAGCTCAGGCATAGAAATAAGCTCAATATGATGATTGAGAGCATATTCAAGCTCAGGATTCCCCCTGCTTATGGCGTTACCGACAACGACAACATCGGGAGAGGCATGCAAGAGGTTTTCGGTCGAAAAGCCATTAAAGTACCGGATATTATGCTCATCGAGGTAGTCGCTCATTGGTGGGTATAGCTGTGTGTCAGAGCCTGAAATAGCATGACCGGCATGTGAAAGCGCCACAGCTACAGAGGCCATTGCTGTACCGCCTATACCTAAAAAATAGATGGAACTCATCTTGAGCAGATTGTCTTAAGATTGCTGTAATTTACGACGTTTTCATTTGCGTTTATATACATAATAATTGCATTGAGCGCAACATTAACACTGTACTTCAACATATTATAACAGAACAGCCATCAGGTTTCAGACCGTCCTCACTTTTCGCGAAAGAATTGCACCTTACTGCAAAAGAATTAAAATGAATCTGTATTTTAGCCGATAAAGTATTAATAGATTTTAACGATTACAGTTATGCAATTTATTGACCTCCTTTCGCAGAAAGACCGGATTCGGACAGCACTTCTTCATCGTATCGAAACCATTCTGGATAGTGGCCATTTTATTATGGGTGCAGAAGTGACAGAACTTGAGTCACGTCTTGCCTCGTATGTAGGTTCTCGGTACTGTGTGTCCTGTTCATCCGGAACCGATGCTCTCTTTATGCCTCTTCTGGCAAAAGGGATCGGTCCAGGGGATGCCGTTATTACAACGCCATTTACCTTTGTTGCAACTGCTGAGGTTATCAGCCTTGCTGGAGCTACACCTGTGTTTGTTGATGTTTGTCAAGATACATTCAATATTAATCCTGATCTTATCGGGCGAGCTATTGAAGAGTCGGTTGCACAGGGATTAAAACCCAAAGCTATTATTCCAGTTGATCTGTTTGGTCAGCCAGCCGATTATTCTCGCATCGAAACTGTTGCCAAAGCTTATAAACTATGGGTTCTAGAGGATGCCGCACAAAGTTTCGGGGGAAGCCTGAAAGGTCGTAAAGCCGGAAGTTTCGGCCTTGCAGCAGCCACATCTTTTTTCCCGGCAAAACCTCTCGGTTGCTATGGTGATGGAGGAGCAATTTTTACAGACAATGAAGAGCTTGATACCGTGCTGAGGTCAATCAGAGTTCATGGCAGTGGTGTTGATAAGTACAGTAACGATCGAATTGGTATAAATGGTCGCCTGGATTCAATTCAGGCTGCAGTGCTTCTTGAAAAACTCAACATTTTTGACGAAGAACTTGAAGCTCGTCAACGTATAGCTGATTTTTATAGCAACAAACTCCAAAACAGACTTAATGTTCCAAAAGTATCGGAACATTACAGCTCAGCATGGGCACAGTACTCTGTGCTGGCCGCATCGTTTGAAGAGCGTGAGCAACTCATGCAGGCATTGCAGAAAGAGGGTATTCCATCAATGATCTATTACAAAATTCCGCTTCATCTCCAGAAAGCCTATTCCTCTCTAGGGTACAAGGCAGGCGATTTTCCAGTTTCTGAAGATCTGAGCAGCAGGATATTTGCACTGCCGATGCACCCATACCTGAAAGAAGAGGAGATCGAACGAATCTGCTCTGTGCTGCTCGCCTGAAAGGCTGACAGGCAGTTTTGAATTGATAGAGTTGCCATCATTATTCCGGCATTAACTCGGTCAGGGTGCTTGGAATCGATTATTCGGAGATGCTTTTAAGAAAGTGCTTTACAGCAATAACAAAGGCTTCCGGCTGTTCTTCCTGTGGAAGATGCCCGCAATCTGGCACAACCACAAGTTCTGAGCATGGAAGCTCACCTGCAAGTCGGATGCTTTCCTCTTTTTTTACCATTGAATCGTATTCACCCGTAATAACGAGAGAAGGCAGCGACATTGATTTGAGTCGTTCATCCAGCTTGAGATTATGTGTCTCGCTAAAAAGCTCCCAGAACGCTCTCGACCAGTCGCCAATCATCAGGTCACTTCTAAATGCAGTCAAAACATCACTCTGAAGACGTTCCTTGTTGTACCACATAGCACGAATAAGACGCTGATAAAACCTGTTAATAATGATCTTCATCAAACCGGCAAAGAGCGGGCTCATGGCTTTGAGTAAAGGTTTGATGAATGCGGGCACCTCACTCGTAGCATAACCGCTGTATATCATGGCATCGGTGAGTACAAGCCCATCAACACTTTCTGGATATCGCAACGCAGTCAGCAGGGCTATTGTACCACCCGTTGAATTGCCAACCAGCACAGCTTTGTTGAACCCGATTTTTTTTATCAATGCAATGACCAAGTCGCTCTGGGCTTCGGGAGTGTAACTCACCTTTGTAGCTTTTGAGGGCAGAGGTCGTGAGGTCATGCCAAAAGAAGGACGGTCAAATGCAATGACTGATGCAGATTCAGCTAACTCATCAAAAACGAGCCGCCATGATCTGAGACTCAGAAAACTGCCATGCAACAGCACAACAAGCGGCTTCCCCCTGCCGGCCAGGCGGTAATGAATATTGAAACCGTTAACCTCAATAAAGCGGCTCTCTTTTTCAGCTGTCGTCATTGCTTTTCGGGGTTAATTCCTTTTTATAGCCACAAACATTACTCCACGCAACTATGCAACAGTCCATCCTGCATGCGAAGGCACCTGTCCGACATGGATGCGTATTCTTCGTTGTGTGTGACAATAATAAAAGAAGTCCGGCGTTCCTTACTAAGTTTGGCCATAAGTTCATAAAGCATACGGCTGTTCTTGCTGTCAAGATTGCCGCTGGGCTCATCGGCCAGAACCAGTTTCGGGTTATTCATCAAGGCTCGGGCAATAGCAACCCGCTGCTGTTCACCACCGGAAAGTTCAGAGGGAAGGTGTTCAAAGCGTTCACTCAGTCCAAACTCGGCAAGAAGCTCACCTGCATGTTTTTTGGCCGGCAGGAGTTTTCCTGTGGCTATAAATTCCGGCATAGCCACATTCTCAATAGCAGTAAAGTCGGAAAGCAAATGGTGAAACTGGAAGACAAAACCTATTTTCTGGTTTCGAAATTTTGCCAGTGCTGTTTGCGACAGAGTATATTTTTTCTCCTTAAAAAGGACTTGTCCGTCAAACTGTATTTCTCCGCCATCAGGTGCATCAAGGGTACCAAGCATGTTAAGAAGCGTTGTTTTTCCGCTTCCCGAAGCTCCTATGACGGTTACCATTTCGCCTGCACTCAGGGTTAGATGTATTCCACGCAGGATAGGTATGGTTTTCTGACCTGTCAGAGTATAGGATTTACTGATGTTATGTGCTTCGAGCATTGTTCCTAAGGTCTGGTTTGTCCGTTACCCTCAATAATCCATTTATAGGTGGTGAGCTCTTTCAGGGCCATAGGACCTCTTGCATGGAGTTTTTGTGTGCTGATACCGATTTCCGCACCAAGACCGAACTGAGCGCCATCGGTGAATGCTGTTGACGTATTTGCATAGACAACCGCAGCATCGACTCTTTTGAAAAATATCTCTTTTGCTTCAGGGTCATCCGCTATAATTGCTTCACTGTGGCGCGAGCTGTAGTGCGCGATGTGCTCAAGCGCTTCTTCAAGGGACGCAACGGTTTTAACCGACATGTTCAGTGAGAGGAATTCAGTCCCGAAATGTTCCGGTTCAGCCAGGTGCAGTAAGGCATCAGGGTATGTGCCATGCAGTTTCACATAAGCGGTTTCATCTCCAAAAAGAACTACCTGTTTTGCTGCCAGTGGCTCCACAAGCTCAGCAAGATCCTCAAGCCTTTCCTGATGAATCAACAGCGTATCGAGGGCATTGCAAACACTTGGACGGCGGGTTTTTGCATTAAAAATGATCTGTTGCCCAATGTTGAGGTCGCCACTTTTATCAAAATAAGTATGCACAATGCCTGCTCCAGTTTCGATGACAGGAACCTTTGCATTATTACGGACAAAGTCTATCAGTTTCTGACTGCCCCGGGGAATAATCATGTCGATAAAGCCGACCGCATTAAGCATGACAGCAGCAGCTTCCCGTTCAGAAGGTAAAAGGTAGAGTGTGTCAGGATTGATAGCATGTTTTTTAAGTACCGTGTGGATGAGATCGACAATCGCAACATTCGAATACATGGCATCACTTCCACCCTTCAGTACGGTGGCGTTGCCGGATTTCAGACAAAGTGCAAAAACATCAAAGGTCACGTTGGGACGAGCTTCATAGATTATGCCGATCACTCCTATTGGAACCGATACTTTTTTCAGCTCCAGTCCATTTTGCAGGGTCCGTTGTTCAAGAATAAGATCAAGAGGAGAGGGGAGTGTCGCGACATTGCGGATGTCCCCCGCAATAGCTTCAAGACGCGATTCGCTGAGAAGAAGCCTGTCGTACATGGGATCAGTCTGATCCATGCGATCAAGATCTTTCCGGTTTGCATCGAGTATAAGCTCCTGATGAGCGGGTATGCTGTCAGCAAGATCAAGAAGCAGACAGTTGATTGCAGCATCATTGAGCGTCACAATATCCCTGCTTGCCTGCTGTACGGCTTTGAGTTGTTGCGTGATGGCTTCCTGCATGATAGTTGTTATGGGAGTTTCATTGAGTTATATAAAGGTAATCGTAGTGAATCAAAGGTTTATGTCCCTTTTGCCCTTTGATCACTAATGTTTTTTCAGAGCTGTACTGAGCCATTCCATATCCTATAGCCAGCCCTTCTGTTGAGCATATTTTTATAATATCTCCTTTCCGAAATATTCCCTCCACTGATTCAATGCCAACAGGAAGAAGGCTGTTTGCGGTTTCATCGGAAACCAGAGCAGCTTCTGCGCCTTTGTTAATCGTGACAGCTCCTTTTTCCAGTCCCTGACTGTTGGCAATCCAGCGCTTTGGCCCGTGAGTTGATTTTTGTGGAAGAAATTTTGTTCCTGTTTTTTCCCCCCCTAAAATCGACAGGAGAATTTCAGGGGTCCGCCCGTTAGCGATATGGACTGTTATGCCAAGTCTCGAAAGTTTCTGTGCGATATGGCATTTGGTCAACATGCCCCCTCGCCCGAATTCTGATTTTCCAGGATGGATATACTGATGAAAATGCTTTGTCGATGGATCGATTTCCGGTATGATTGATCCATCTCCTGTTTTAAGGTCAAACAGTCCATCAACATGTGAAAGAATAATGTAACCCTCAACATCCATCATCGATGCAATAAGGCCGGAAAGTTCATCATTATCGGTAAACATCAATTCCGTTACTGAAACAGCATCGTTTTCATTGACGACAGGAATAATATTCTGTTGTAGCAGAGCTGTAAAACATGTCTGCATGTTGAGATAATGCTGCCGATCGCGAAAATCACTTTTAGTGACAAGAATTTGTGCGGTAATCAGTCCGTGACGATGAAAAAGCTCATCATAAGTGCTGATCAGTTTTATCTGACCCGTAGAAGCAAGTATCTGTCTGGCTGCAACCGGAGTGAGGGTGCCGGAAGGCTTAATAATGGATCTGCCAGCACCTACGGCCCCTGATGAGACAAGTATTACCTGAATTCCCTTTTTTTGAAGTTGCGCTATTTGGGTAGTGAGACTGTTGAGAATTTCAAGGTCAAGGGTACCGTTTTTCCCGGTAATGACATTGGTTCCGACTTTAACGACTATCTTTTTATAAATCGGAGGTATTAAAAGTAATGGTTTCATGCGTTTAGATAACGTGTTCCTGACTGAATTCCAACCATGCCAGTATTAATAAGTAATAATCTGCAGGGAAAATGGCTTTAAGGCACCTGTTCCCATTCCGAACCGGATAACTCAAAAAACCCCGGGCTAAAAGGAATATTCCGAGTGCGGCAGACATTGCATATTGTTATTTCGCTGGAAAGTACCCTGAATGCTAACGAAATAAAGGTAAAGCTCAGCCTGTAAAAAAAGAAAATAAAAAGTGTTGCAGAAAGGCAGAGTGAGACTGTTGATATTGTTCAAGAAGAATAGTCGGGCACATAACTGATATAAGTGCAATAATCGAGAAATATTTCGTGAATTGTTACCTGTCAGCAAATTCAGGAGTGACTATTGCTTAGCAAAGCCAGTTCGGTATTTGTTTTCCTTTTGTTTGCAGCCAGTCTGCGGTTTGTGTTCAACTGAAAAGATATGCATATTTAATTTCTGATAAGTTATTTATGCGGAACCAAATATGTATTCCTCTCTTTCGTAATTATTGAAGTGGCGCACTGCTGGCCCATGAACTTTTTTTACAGCAGTGCCCCGTTTGAATAAAAAGGTATCGTACTGTCTCCTGAAAATACTTTTGGTCGAGACTAACTTCTGGATGGTAAACAATGGTGCTGATGAGCCTGATTGACATTTCATTGCCGTTGAAGAATCCGGTATTACAGTTTTCACTGATTCTGTTTATCATTCTTTTCGCACCGGCTCTCCTTAACCGGTTGAAAATTCCCACCCTGATAAGTTTTATCATAGCCGGAGCAGTGATTGGGCCGCATGGATTCAATTTAATGCTGCGTGACAGTAGTATTATTCTTTTTGGGACGGTGGGAGTTCTCTATATCATGTTTCTTGCCGGATTGGAAATCGACGTCGAAGATTTCCGTAAAAACAGCAGAAACAGTATTCTGTTCGGTCTTTATACCTTTTTGATATCGATTGTTCTCGGTATTTTAGTCGGTAAATTCATTCTTGTCTTTTCTTGGCCATCCTCAATTCTTATCGGTAGCATTTTCGCTTCACACACACTTATTGTCTATCCAATTGTCAGTAAGCTCGGCATATCCAAAAACAAGGCGGTAAATATTGCCATAGGCGGAACCATAATTACCGATATTCTTGCGCTTCTTGTGCTTGCGGTTGTAGTTGGAATGACATCAGGCGAGCTTATGACCGGATTCTGGATACGAATAGTTATAGGTGTAACGATATTCAGTCTTGTTGTACTGCTTCTTTTTCCGATGATAGCCCGATGGTTTTTCAAACGATTTGATGACAGCGTTCAGCAGTATCTGTTTGTGCTGGCGTTGGTGTTTCTTGGTGGATTCCTTGCCGAAGCTGCTGGTGTAGAGGCCATTATCGGTGCATTTCTTAGCGGCCTGGCCTTGAACCGCCTGATTCCTCGTACTTCACCACTGATGAACCGAGTCAAGTTTGTCGGTAATGCTCTTTTTATTCCTTTTTTTCTGATCGGTGTCGGGATGCTTATCGATATAAGGGCTTTTTTCAAAGATTATGAAACAATAAAGGTGGCTGCGGTAATAACAATCGCTGCTACAGCTGCCAAATACCTTTCAGCCTGGATAACTCAGAAACTTTTCGGATTTTCACTTGATCAACGAAGACTGATTTTTGGTCTCATAAGTGCTCATGCTGCACTCGCTCTTGCAACGGTTCTTATTGGTTTTAACATTATCACCGGATACACCCTTAAAGGCGATCCCGTCAGACTGCTTGATGAGAGTGTTTTGAATGGAACCATTTTGTTTATTCTGATAACCTGTACGCTGGCAACCGTTGTTGGTCAAAAAGGTGCCCAGAATATTGCTCTGGCAGATACCATTGAAGAAGTTGCTGAATCCGGAACTCAGGTAACTGAGGAACGGATACTTATTCCCATGAAAAACATCAGCACTGTCGACGAACTTGTTGATCTCAGTGTTACGGTCAAATCACATAAAGCGCTCAATGGTATTTATGCCCTTCATGTAGCGGATAACACAATGGCTGATGATGTTGCCGAAAAGTATGCGGGAAAACTTCTTGAAAAAGCCGCCGTTGCAGCCTCCTCCACTGATTGCGAACTGAACCCGCTGATTCGTTATGACAGCGATGTCGTTAACGGTATTGCCTGTGTTATAAGAGAACAGAAAATCACCGATCTGATTTTAGGATTGCACCATAAGAGCAGTCTTAAAGATGGCTTGCTTGGAAGCTCACTAGGGAACATCCTCGGCAGGTGTAATATAACTACCTTCATTTATAAGCCGGTTCAGCCCTTGGCCACGATCAGGCGAACTATTTTGGTTATACCCTCCTGTGCTGAAAATGAAATCGGTTTTGTTCTTTGGATGCAGAAATTAACCAATATTATAAGTAATACGGGGTCAAAATTGGTGGTTTATGCGACCAAACAAACCATTACCCATCTGAAAGAGGTTTATTCGATTACCATGTCCAATGCAGAGATCAGGGTTTTTAAAGACTGGGATGATTTTCTTATAGTTTCAAGAGAGATCAAAAACGACGACAATCTTATTGTGGTGATGAGCAGAAAAAACCATCTGTCCTATCACAGCAAAATGGCTAAAATGCCAATCTATCTTAGCCGATATTTCCAGAAAAACAGTTTTATTTTAATTTACCCTGTGCAGGTCATAACAGAAGATGATACTTGTGAGGATACGCCAGTTCAGACGATCAAAAAAACGTTCTTGAAGTTTGATGTATTCAGCAACTTTTTTGAAAAAATACATAGAAAAACAAAGTCAGAGTTCAAGAAACAGCCATAAATGATCAATAGGTGGTTAAGAATTTGGAAATTATGCCGGGCTTCATATTTTTTTGTCAAAACAAGATCAGTGCATCTCAACCGGTCAGGCAACTTTTAGCCTGCACGATAAGTTTTTGACATAAGTCCCATAATTAAAAAAAGGCAGTTGAGTTTATGATATTACCGATCAATATCTATAGTGACGATATTCTTCGAAAGAAAGCCAAGCCGCTGAAAGGAATAGACAGTGGAACAGAAGAGCTTATACTATTTATGTTTGAAACAATGCGCAATGCTGCAGGCATTGGCTTGGCAGCTCCCCAGGTAGGGCATTCCGTTCGCCTTCTTGTACTGGACCTTTCCGGTGTGTCAAATTATCCTGATGAGAAGCCTATGGTGGTCATTAATCCCCATATTCTTGCCCTCAAGGGATACAACGATATGGAAGAGGGATGCCTTAGCCTTCCCGGTGTTCGTGGGGATGTAGAGCGTCCGGCTGTTATTACCTTAAAATATCGCAATGAGCGTTTTGAAGAGATGATAGCAGAGTTTTCCGGTATGTATGCAAGGGTATTGCAACATGAGATAGATCATCTCAATGGTGTGCTCTTCGTAGACAGGATGGAGAAACGTGACAGAAGAAAAATCCAGAAAGAATTGGATGTTTTTGTATCGGGCACCGTGAATGCGGCTTATCCCATTGCACGTCAATCTCTTACCGTACTAGAGGGCTGAAGAAGTTCTGCATTGTCTGAAAAAAATACTTATGCTCTAAACCAATCAGGTTCGGTTTTATTACGAGTCGCTTGTATGGATAATGTTTTTGATTGTTATTAAATAGTTTTGAGTGCCATGCGGATTATTTTTATGGGAACACCGGATTTTGCCGTTCCCTCCCTGAAGGCTATAGTCGCAGAAAGTAACGATTTCGAGTTGGTTTTGGTTGTCACTGGTTCCGATAAACCCCGCAGAAACAAACATTCCGCACCTGAACCATCACCAGTAAAGCAGGCTGCTGCAGCTTTAGGCCTTCCGGTCTATGAAACGGATGACGTTAAAAGCCAGGAATTTGTTGATAAAGTAACTGCCGCGCGAGCTGATGTTATTGTTGTTGCAGCCTTCCGTATTTTGCCTCCCGCTGTCTATGAAAAAGCTGCCTTTGGAGCGTTTAACCTTCATGCATCTTTGCTGCCCGCTTATAGGGGAGCCGCCCCGATAAACTGGGCGGTCATAAACGGTGAACGGGAAACAGGAGTTACAACATTTTTCCTTCAGCAGCGAGTGGATACAGGAAATATTATTCTTCAGGAAAAACTGCTTATTGATCCTGAAGAAAATGCCACAGCCCTTACCCTGCGCCTTTCTGTGATTGGTGCTTGCGTTGTTGTCGACACACTTCACCTGATAGCCTCCAGACATGTGGTGATATCCTCTCAGGATGAATCACTGGCCTCAAGAGCCCCAAAACTTACCCGCGATAATACGCGCATAGTTTGGTCACATTCGGTTAAGGCTGTCAGCGATTTTATCAGGGGGCTTTCTTTGAGGCCAGCTGCATGGACAACCTTTAAAGGTAAAACCATGAAGATATTCAAAGCCGCTCCAGCAGTTTTTTTACTTCTTCCATTACCAACGTCTTCTGGAATGATTGCAGTGGACAAAGGCAGGCTGTATGCTTCATGCATTGATGGTTGGCTTGAGGTGCTTATACTGCAGATGGAGGGCCGCAAACCGATGGATGCCGGAGAATTTCTCAGAGGCTTCCGTCTTGACGGGGAGTCCCGGTTTTTTGTATAGCTACTCTCGCATGACACAATTGTATTAATTGATTATATTCCTCACCTTGAATTTTTATCAGAATAAAACGCTCATTTTATGGCATTGTCCAGTACAGAAGTTAAACGTCTTCGGAACTTCTGCATTATCGCACATATAGATCATGGAAAATCCACACTGGCCGACCGCCTGCTGGAAGTAACGCATACCCTTGACCGCACTCAGATGGCTTCCGCACAGGTTCTTGATGATATGGATCTCGAACGGGAACGGGGTATTACCATCAAGAGCCATGCCATTCAAATGAAGTACACCGCAACAGACGGTTGTGAATATATTTTGAATCTTATCGATACCCCGGGACACGTTGATTTCAGCTATGAAGTTTCTCGTTCACTTGCTGCGTGTGAAGGTGCCCTGTTAATTGTTGATGCTACCCAGGGTGTCGAAGCTCAAACCATTGCAAATCTTTATCTTGCACTCGATGCCGGACTGGAAATTATTCCTGTCATCAATAAAATTGATCTTCCTTCATCTGATGTTGAGGGCGTTGCCCGGCAGATCGTCGATCTTATTGGAATCAAGCGTGAGGATATTCTTCAGGTATCGGCGAAAGCCGGTCTGGGAATAACAGAGCTCATGGAAGCGATTATTGCACGCGTGCCGGCTCCAGCCGATAACAAGCACCTCCCCTTACGCGCCCTTATTTTTGATTCAGTGTTTGACTCTTACCGTGGAGTGGTCGTTTATCTTCGAATTGTTGAAGGAGTCCTTAACAAGGGCGACAAGGTAAGGTTTTTTGCCAGCAACAAGGTTTTTCTTGCTGATGAGATAGGTATCATGGGTATGAAACGACAGCCCAAGGATGTTCTTGAATCAGGAGATGTCGGGTATCTGATTTGTTCTATCAAGGATGTAAAGGATGCCAAAGTCGGCGACACGGTTACCCATTCCGACACTCCGGCAAAAGAACGGCTCGAGGGCTATAAGGAGGTCAAGCCGATGGTGTTTAGCGGCTTGTATCCCATTAATTCAAATGAATTTGAGGACCTGCGCGAATCACTTGAAAAACTAGCGCTGAACGATGCATCGCTTGTATATACACCTGAAACTTCAGTTGCTCTCGGCTTTGGGTTCAGATGCGGATTTCTTGGATTGCTCCACATGGAAATTGTTCAAGAACGTCTTGAGCGTGAATATGGAGTCAATATCATCACCACGGTTCCTAACGTGGAGTATCGTGTTGTTATGACAAACGATGAAGTTGTCATCGTAGACAACCCGTCAAAGATGCCCAATACGACGAGGATCAATCTGATTGAAGAGCCATATGTCAGCATGCAGATTATTACACTTTCCGAGTATATCGGAAATATCATGAAGCTGGGCATGGAACGTCGTGGCGATTACAAGACTACCGACTACCTCGATACTACAAGAGTAATCATGCATTTTGAGTTTCCTCTGGCAGAAATCGTGTTTGATTTTCATGATAAACTCAAATCAATTTCTAAAGGGTATGCCTCAATGGATTACGAATACATTGGGTATCGTGATTCTGATCTTGTAAAACTGGATGTGCTTTTAAATGGAGAGACTGTTGATGCCCTCTCTATTGTTGTCCATCGTTCGAAAGCGTATGATTGGGGTAAAAAGCTTTGCTTGAAATTGAAAGGGATTATTCCAAAACAGATGTACGAAGTTGCAATTCAGGCTGCTATTGGCAGCAAAGTCATTTCTCGAGAAACCATATCAGCCATGAGAAAAAACGTTCTGGCAAAATGCTATGGTGGCGATATCAGCAGAAAACGCAAGCTGCTTGAAAAACAAAAAGAGGGCAAAAAACGTATGAAACAGGTGGGCAGGGTAGAAGTTCCACAGGAAGCGTTTCTTGCGTTATTAAATATTGACGAATAGAAAGAGCGTGGTTTAAATAATATAAACCTTGGCAGGATTCGACAAAAAAAATCGTCAAATACTACAAGATGTAGCCTGACGTAATACCTAGTATAAAGAATCAATAATCAACATCATTGGATATGCAGAAAGGGAACCCGGTAAAAAAGCATTCACGGGAGTGGTTTGATGCTCTGGTAATAGCAGCAATATTTGCAACCATTCTTCGTGTATTTATCGTAGAGTCATACCGTATTCCGACTGGATCAATGGAGAATACACTGCTTGCCGGCGACTTTCTTTTTGTTAACAAGTACGTCTATGGACCCAAAGTACCCTTTACTGATATTCGGTTACCGGGGGTTAAAAAAGTTGATCGCGGGGATATCATAGTGTTTAAATTTCCGAAAGATCGCTCTTTGAACTATATCAAGCGTTGCGTTGCCCTCGGTGGCGATACCCTGGTTATTCGAGGCCAGCAGCTTACGGTTAATAACAAAAAGGTACCGCTACCGCCACATGCACAGTTTATTGGAAATCGTATGTCCGCCGGAGATGGGGATTACATGATTTTCCCCCAGTTCTCAGACTTTAACAAGGATAACTACGGTCCTATTCGCATCCCTCGCAAAGGAGATGTCGTTCTATTAACAACGGCAACATATCCTCTCTACAGCTCACTCATTGCCGACGAAGGACATGAAGTAAGCTTACAAGGCAGAACGGTATTTATAGATGGTTCACCAGCTCAGCACTACACGGTACAGTCAAACTACTATTTCGCGATGGGCGATAACCGGGACAACAGTCTCGATAGTCGTTTCTGGGGTTTTTTGCCTGAAAAAGATATTGTTGGACAGGCACTTATGGTCTACTGGTCATGGAATCCGGATTTGTCATTGTTCACAGATCCTGTGAATAAAATCGCTTCTATTCGATTACAACGCAGCGGATTAATGATTCAATGATTGAAATGTTGATCGTTGAGAATTTTTTCGCAAACCGTATTTGTTGATAATGTCCGATCTGCACTGCTGAAAAGAAGCTTTTCAAGATTTGGTACTGGAATTTCCAGATTGTTAATGGTTATGGCACTGTTATCCGCACTTTCACTTTTACCATGTGCCTTCGTCTTGGTGAGTTCAATATGATTGAGGGTTACGGAGTTAAGAACCCAGCCTGATTTCATTGATTTAATGCTTATATGCCAGGTATTGCCGGTTGCCTTGTTAACAGATTTGGAAAGGTTGTTTTTAAATTCCGCATTCAGGTAGATGTTGGTTGATAGATAAAGTAACAGGTAACCAGCCGGAAAAAGCACACCGGGGGAAAGCATAAAGGCTTTCAGCCAGTTTACAATAAATTTTTTTCTGGGAAATCGGAGGGGCATGCTTACTGATTGCTATCGGCTGTTTCTTGAGAGTATTGCCGGTCACTTTTTTTACTATACAAAATATTTTCTTTATTACTCTGTAACAATAACTAATTCACTTGCCTCTTTTTATGCCACTACATCAACGGCACGCACCCTTTCTTTTTAAGCCGGTTTTCAAGGAGGTTCATGCTGATACAGAAACGCCTGTTTCAGTCTATCTCAAGCTCAAGAGACCCTATTCATGCCTGCTCGAATCAGTTGAGGGTGAAGAACTTCTTGCACGGTTTTCCTATATAGCCATTGACCCGGTTGCTATACTCAGAGGTTCAGTAGACGGATCGTCAGAAATCGAAATCATCGATGAAAAATTCAATGACCTGGGAAAAATTGCCGGAGACAAAACAGATCTCCGGGTAAAAATCGACCGCTGTCTTGCTGCATTCGATACAGAAGAAATCCCACGTAAAAAGAACGGTACACCTCAAATGATTACTTCAGGTGTTTTTGGATATTTCGGTTACGATGCAATGCATCTTGTCGAAAAGATTCCAGCTCCTGAACTGGCGGATCCTGCAGGTATGCCCGACATTTTTCTTCTTTTCTGCGATACGCTGGTGATATTCGATAACATTATGCGCAAGGTATTTATTGTCTCCAACTACCTTGACGATATCGATAAGCCTTTTGCTTTGAAAAAAATAGAGATGCTTGCCGAACAGATTTTCCGACCACTGCAGAGAGAAGAGATTGTGTTTCAGCCTGAAAAACCTGAGCAGGTGGTTTCTAATACGACGAGAGACGAGTACCTGAAGAAAGTTGAAAAAGCGAAAGAGTATATCCTTGCAGGTGATATATTTCAGGCACAGATCTCACAGCGCCTCCATCGTAACCTGAACACCCGAGCTTTTGATGTCTACAGGATGTTGAGAACCATCAATCCTTCCCCTTATCTGTACTACTTCGAATTGAAAGAGTTCGAAATCGTTGGTTCCTCTCCCGAATTACTGGTAAAAGTTGAGCGTGACACTGAAGGTCGTCGGATGGTGGACACTCGACCGATTGCAGGTACACGGCATAGAGGTGCAAGTTTTGAAGAGGATGAACGGATCACCCGTGAACTGCTTGCCGATGAAAAAGAACTGGCTGAGCATCTCATGCTCATTGATTTGAGTAGAAACGACATTGGTAGAATTGCTAAAATCGGTACTGTTGAGACCAATGAGATGATGGTTGTTGAAAAATATTCACACGTCATGCACATTGTAAGCAATGTCAGGGGTGAACTTCGTGATGAACTTGGCACCATGGATGCTTTCTGGTCATGTTTTCCTGCAGGTACACTTACTGGTGCTCCTAAGGTTCGAGCCATGGAGATTATTTATGAGCTTGAAAAGGAAAAACGCGGGTTGTATGGTGGAGCGGTTGGATTTCTTGATTTCAAAGGGAATCTGACAACTGCAATTGCAATTCGCACTATGGTAATTGAGGATAAAACTATTTATTTTCAGGCAGCAGGTGGTATTGTAGCCGATTCAAAACCCGAAGCTGAGTATGAAGAAACAATGAATAAAATGAAGGCTGGTTTAACTGCTGTTGAAAATATTGAGGCTTTATCGTAACGATTAATAAATCCTGATATAACCGATGAGCAAGAATCATAATTTACTGAAGTACATGCTCCTTGTTTTTGCAGGCATTGCGGTTGGCGCGGTTGTTTTTTCCAATGTTGAGTTCAATCTTTCAGTGAACGGCCCGAACCTTTCGAATCGACCAAACTTTGCTACCGCAAAGAGTAATATTGAGAATTATCCAGTACAATCGCTTAAAGGCTTCAATGAGGCATTTGTGCAGATTGCTGAATCGACAACACCGTCGGTGGTGACGATATTTACTGAAAAAAAAGTTAATCAAAGGGGTATGAACCCCCGTGATTTTTTTGGCCGTTCTTTCGGTGATTTTTTCGGGCATCAGTTCGATGATTTTTTTGACCAGCCTGAAAAAGGCTCCAAGGAGGGGCGAACGGAGGTTCAGAGAGGACTTGGGTCGGGTGTTATCGTAACTGAAGATGGATATATACTAACCAATAATCATGTTATTGATGACGCAGATGCAATTTATATTCGCACCAATGATAACAGGAAGATTGACGCGAAGGTAATCGGCAAAGATCCTAAAACAGATCTTGCAGTTATTAAAGTTAACGCAAAAGGCCTGAAACCTATCGTAATTGGCGATAGCGATAAGCTCAGAGTAGCGGAATGGGTTATCGCAATCGGCAGTCCCCTTGGTGAAAATTTAGCAAGAACAGTAACGCAGGGCATCGTTAGTGCCAAAGGACGTGCAAATGTCGGACTTGCCGATTATGAGGATTTCATTCAAACCGATGCCGCAATTAATCCGGGCAATTCCGGTGGTGCTCTTGTTAATATCAATGGGGAGCTTGTTGGTATTAATACTGCTATTGCCAGCCGTACCGGCGGATTTGAAGGAATAGGTTTTGCCGTACCCTCAAATATGGCAAGAAAGGTTTTGACATCACTTATTACTACCGGCAAAGTTACGAGGGGTTATCTTGGTGTGAGTATCCAGGATATTGATGAAAATCTTGCAAAAGCCATGCACCTGAAAGTTGGTGAAGGAGTGCTGGTAGGAACCGTCGTTGAAGGAAGTCCTGCATCAAAAAACGGCATAAAAACAGGTGATGTCATCCTCGATTTTAATGGTGCAAAGGTTACTAGCAGCGTCGCACTCCGCAATACGATTGCCAGTCAGAATCCTGGAGTAACGGTGAAGTTGAAAGTTCTCAGGGATGGAGTGATCAAGTTGTTCAGTGTTCGTCTTGAGGAACCGTCAGTAAAAGAAGTTGCTGCTCGTTCAGCAGGGGGAGATGAAAAAATAAGTACGGCGACTGGTTTCAGTGCAGAGGAGCTTACTCCAGAAGTAGCAAAAAGGCTGAACCGTAAACCCGGAACAGGAAAAGTGATTGTTACGGCAATTTCTTCATCTTCAAACGCCTACCAGGCTGGTTTGAGGCGAGGTGATATCATTCTTTCTGTGAACAGACAGAGTGTGACATCGTTTGCACAGTATAATTCACTTGTAAAATCAATCAGAAGTGGCGACCTTTTATTCTTGCTTATAGACCGCGGAGGGGACAAAATCTATTTTGCATTTAATGTGTAAAGTTTTTTTTGCCTGAAAGATTAAGTATTGTACATTAAACTGAAGTAAAGTCAGCAGCGCATAGCTGACTTTACTTTTTTTTGTTTGCAAGCCTGTCCGATTTTCGGGCAATTCGCGCTTATGGAGTTATTTCCTTATTTTTCAACAAAAAAAGTACCAGAGATGACTGACAGAATTTACCTGACCAATGATGGGTATAACCGGTTGAAAGAGGAATTGTATGTGCTGGTTCATGAAACCAGAAGAGAGGTCCTCGAAAAAATTGCTGAAGCCAGAGCTCATGGCGATTTAAGCGAAAATGCTGAGTACGATGCAGCACGAGAGGAACAGTCACATACTGAAGCGCGTATTGCCGATCTCGAAAACAAGCTTGCTGCTGCAACCATTCTTGATCCGAAACACATCAAGACTGATAAGGTTTATATTCTTACCTCTGTCAAACTTCGCAATCTTGATAATCCTGCAGAAATTATTGAATATACTTTGGTGTCTTCCGAAGAAGCGGATACCGATTTAGGAAAAATTTCAGTTCGTTCTCCCGTCGGAAGAGCGCTGATAGGCAAAGGTGTCGGAGAGAAAGTTCAGATTGTGGTACCCAAAGGGGAGCTGCATTATGAGATATTAGAGATATTTGTTAAATAAGGGCAACTTAAACCAGCTCTCTTATGGGAAAACGTCAAATTATATATCGTAAGGACAGGATTGGTGGTAATCAGGACCTGTTGAATCGTGAAATCAACTTGGTAACCAACGAGGCAAGAGTGTGGCACGGAACCATTATTGCAGTTGGTAGTAACGATGTTGAGCTTAAAGATGCTCGTTCAGGAAAACACCGGTTCAGTCTGGATCAGATTGACCGGATATATTGTGATGTAATAACGGACTATTAGAAATGCGTAAAAAAATTGTTGTAGGTAACTGGAAAATGAATAACACCGTAGCTGAATCAGTAACGCTCGCTACAGATGTTATCGAAGCATTAGGTGAAGGATTTTCAGGATGCGATGTCGGCCTGGCACCAACCTATCTGGCTCTGGACGCAGTAGGACAACTCCTCGAAGGAAGTGAAGTTCAGCTTGTGGCACAGAACTGCCACTATGAAAATGACGGTGCGTTTACCGGAGAGGTATCTGCCAGAATGGTTAATGCTATCGGTTGTTCCTATGTAATTATCGGCCACTCAGAACGCCGTCAGTTCTTTGGCGACACAAACGCTACGGTGAATCTCAGGATTAAAAAAGCATTGAGTGAAGGATTGAAGGTTATTCTGTGTGTCGGTGAAACCCTCGCAGAACGCGAATCAGGAGTGACTGAAACTGTTATTTCCACTCAGGTACGCGAAGGTTTAGCAGGAATCAGCCATATAGGAGCTATTGTCATTGCCTACGAGCCGGTATGGGCTATAGGTACCGGAAAAACAGCATCATCCGCTCAGGCTGAAGAGGTGCATCTCTTTATCCGCACACTCATCGGTGAGCTCTATGGTGAACCGGCATTCCGTCTCGTCCGTATTCAGTACGGTGGTAGCGTAAAACCATCCAATGCAGCAGAACTCTTTGCAATGCCCAATATTGATGGTGGACTTATCGGCGGAGCCAGTCTCAATGCAGACGATTTCGCTGCAATCTGCACTGCCGCCTCAGTCTAAATAGTTTTCTCAAGGTAACGGACAGTGATCCCGCTCACTGTCCACTGCCAACTCACTTCTACGCACTCACAACTCGGCACATTCTTTCGACTTTTTCATCGAACAGAAATCCGGCCCGCACATGGTGCAGAAATCAGGGTTCTTCTCGCTATGGCCGCTCAAGGCCATGCTTTGCGAATGTACTTCACGGGTTTTAACAGGATCAAGAGAAAGATTGAACTGGTCTTCCCAGGCAAAAGCATACCTTGCCCTGCTCATAAGTTCGTCATGCAGCCATGCGACAGCATTTCCTTTGGCCAGATCAGCGCCATGAGCGGCAACTTTATGGGCAATAACTCCTTCACGGACATCGTTTCTGTCAGGCAGACCGAGATGCTCTTTCGGGGTCACATAGCAAAGCATCGAACAGCCTTTGCTTGCAATTAATGCACCGCCAATAGCTGAATTGATATGGTCATATCCTGCGGCAATATCGGTAACGAGAGGTCCCAGGGTATAGAAAGGTGCTTCATGGCAGTATTCAAGCTGCTTTTCCATGTTTTCCTCAACAAGATTAAGAGGGACATGACCCGGGCCTTCAATCATAACCTGTACATCGTATTTCCAGGCTACTTTTGTAAGTTCGCCGAGTACCTTGAGTTCACCGAATTGTGCCTCATCATTAGCATCAACTATAGATCCTGGGCGCAGGGCATCACCCAGTGAAACTCCAATATCGTAAGCTTGCAATATCCTGCAGATATCTTCAAAATGAGTATAGAGAAAGTTCTCCTTCTTGTGGGCTTTGCACCATTTCGCCATGATTGAGCCGCCTCTGGATACAATTCCGGTCAGACGCTGTTCTGCAAATGGGAGATGCTCCTGCAGAATGCCCGAATGAATGGTAAAGTAATCGACACCCTGTTCAGCCTGTTCAAGAAGTGTGTCGCGATAGAGTTCCCAGGTCAGATCTTCAGCCTGTCCTCCTGCTTTTTCCAGTGCCTGATACATTGGCACTGTCCCGATAGGTACCGGGGAGTTTCGTAGAATCCACTCTCTGGTTTTATGAATATTTTTACCTGTACTGAGATCCATCACCGTATCAGCACCCCAGTGGCACGACCACACTGCTTTTTCAACTTCTTCCTCTATTGATGAGCCAAGCGCAGAGTTGCCGATATTTGCATTGATCTTTACCCGGAAATTCCGGCCGATAATCATCGGCTCAAGTTCAGGGTGATTGATATTTGCCGGAATAATAGCCCGGCCTCTTGCAATTTCGTCTCTGACAAATTCCGGAGTTATAGGCTCACTCTTGCTGCCGCCTTTTGAAAACGATGTAATCCACTCTTCCAGCTGTTGGTTCTCTCTTATGGCAACATATTCCATTTCGGGCGTGATAATGCCTTTGCGGGCAAAATACATCTGAGTAATCCCGAGGCCCTCTTTTGCTTTTCGCGCTCTTCTTGCTGTTGTTGTTCCCGATACAGATAAAAAGTTCGAAAGAACAGTCTCTCTCTCGGCAAAATCCCAGCTGTCACGCAATGGGGGCAGTCCTTTTTCAGGGTCAATGATGATTGAAGGATCAGAATAGGGGCCGCTGGTATCGTAAAGAGGAAACGAAGAAAATTCCTGACCGCGGCAAATATACGTTCTGCTGAGTTTCAGTGTTCTCATACCGACTTTTATCGGATAGAGTGTGCCGTCGATAAAGGTTTTTTCTGAAGAAATCCCGTAAATATGTTGCTCCGGGCATGACTTGTTGTCAGTTGAGTAGGTCATAGAAGATGTTTAAACAAGCAGGCAGTGAGAGGAGAACCTGGAAGAATAGAGTGACGGTCAAACAGCCGGGTTCATCTTTTCTTGCGTCAGCATTACCTGCATCAAGTTACAAGGGTTTACTCTCAGCTATCTCTTTTTCAAGTCATTGTGACTCTAAAAAGATTAAGCACCCCCAAGATGAGAATCTAACGGCACAATACTTAAATTCACCCTATTTTACAAATAGGTATAAAACATGGTTTGAGCCGTTATGCAGGCTTTTCAGTGAACGGAAGATGATCATGAACGAAAGTGTGACAGGTGTTTCCGGAGAAGAAAGAGTGACCGGTGTGGTTGACAGGGTAACTTTTTTCAGTGAATCATCCGGCTTCAGTGTTTTGCGTCTTGTCGTAAAAGGGGAGCGTGATCCTGTAACAGTTGTCGGGTGCGTTGCATCCGTTACGACGGGGCAGCATGTTGAGGCTTTAGGCGGCTGGCAAAACGACAAAACATGGGGCCTGCAGTTCAAGGCACGCCATCTGGCAGTTATATCACCTGATACTCTTGAAGGCATAAGCAAATATCTCTCATCAGGAATGGTGAAGGGTATTGGGCCCCTCTTGGCAAAAGTACTTATCAGTGCCTTTGGTCTTGAGGTTTTCAACATCATCGAGGATCACCCTCAAAGACTGCTTGAGCTTCCCGGTATTGGCAAAAAACGCATGGAACAGATTGTGACAGCATGGGCAGAGCAGAAGGCTGTAAAAGAGCTTATTGTATTTCTGCACTCTCATGGAGTAGGTACTGCACGTGCGGTAAGGATTTACAGGGCTTATGGTGCAGATGCCGTTGCGATTGTGCGTAATAATCCATACCGCTTGACGCTTGACATACCGGGGATAGGATTCAAAACTGCGGATCAGATTGCTCTTAATATTGGAATACCTTTCGATTCTCCAATGCGGGCAAGGGCCGGTATTGCACATGTGCTTCAGGAACTCTCATCGGAAGGACACTGCCGGGTTCCTGAAAAAATGCTTGTTGACGCCTTTGCGAGGCTCCTGAATATACCGGTTGCAACTCTTGATGAGGCTATCAAGGCAGAACTCTCTATAGGTACTCTCGTTGCAGTGTCGGATCAGCTTGAACGAAGCTTTTACCTTAGAGCACTTTTCAATGCGGAGGCGGGTATTGCCTGCAGTATTAGCCGAATCCGGCAGGGAAAGCTGCCCTGGGGAACTATAGAACCCTCAACCGCTATTGTTAAGGCTGAAAAGCAATCGGCACTTGAACTCTCGGAATCACAACGCAGTGCAGTATCTCTTGCGCTCTTAAATAAACTGATAATTATTACCGGCGGCCCTGGTGTCGGTAAAACCACCATCATTAATACCATTCTTAAAATCCTTGGTACAGGGAAACTGAAATTTCTTCTCTGTGCTCCGACAGGCAGGGCTGCCAAAAGGCTTTCGGAAGCCACCGGCAGGGAAGCTAAAACCATTCACCGTCTGCTTGAGTTTGACCCTTTTGCCCGCGATTTTAAACGGGGGACATCATATCCACTTGACGCTGATCTTGTTATTGTCGATGAAGCGTCCATGATTGATGTTGTACTGATGAACCGCCTGCTCGGAGCCATTTCCGATCGCTCAGCATTGATTCTTGCCGGTGATGTTGATCAGCTCTCACCGGTTGGGCCGGGATTTGTACTTGCTGATTTGATTCAATCCGGAGTTTTACCAGTTGTGCGTCTTACAGAGATATTCCGTCAGGCCGAAACATCGAGTATTATTGTCAATGCTCATCGGATTAACCGTGGAGAGCAACCTGTCCAGTTTTCTGGTAACGAGCTTTCTGATTTTTATATTGTTCCGTCAATAAGCACAGAACATATCCAGCGAAGGCTTCTTCAGGTGGTCGCAGACAGGATTCCCAAGCGTTTTGGACTTGACCCGCTTCGGGATATTCAAGTACTGACCCCTATGAACAAAGGACCGCTAGGCACAAAAGCATTGAATTCACTTTTGCAGGAAACCCTGAACCCCCATGCCATTCGAAAACTAGAACGTTTCGGGACTGTCTATGCCGAAGGAGATAAAGTGATTCAGATGGTCAATAACTACGACAAGGAGGTCTTTAATGGCGATATAGGCCGAATCGTCACGGTCAATGAGGAAGATAACGCGCTAAGTGTCCTTTATGACGACAGAGAAGTGCTTTATGAGTTTGGTGAGCTTGATGAAATTGCCCTGGCCTATGCTATTACAGTCCACAAAAGTCAGGGCTCAGAATATCCTGCGGTGGTAATACCGCTTTCCATGCAGCACTATTCGCTTCTTGAAAGAAACCTTATCTATACGGCAGTGACAAGGGCTAAAAAACTGGTAATGATCATTGGCGATCCTAAAGCTATAGCAATGGCCATTGGTAACAGGCGCTCTTCAGAGCGGCTCACAGGCCTTGCCGCAAGAATAAGCGGTGAAACAGAGAATAACCTGCAACAATAATCATCACGCTTTTTTGTTATATTTCGGGCCATGCATCCAGGGGTCCCCTCTGAAAGCATGAACACATGTGTTGAGTATACCGATATTCCCGTAAACATGAGTGCCGCTCTATGAAGAAAATCAATCTTGTTCGCCTCTCCCTTTTTCAGATGGGCTTCGGTATCATGCTCGGCTTTCTGCTCGATACCCTTAACCGGGTCATGACCACCGAGTTGCGTATTTCTGCCACCATTGTATTTGGTCTGATAAGTCTCAAGGAGTTGCTGGCGATATTTGGCGTCAAGGTATGGGCTGGTAACCTTTCAGATCGGTCACAGATTTTCGGATTGAAGCGCACACCTTATGTTTTGCTTGGGCTTTTCTGCTGTGTCTTTTCTTTCATGCTTGCTCCGGCAGCGGCCTATGAGGTCAAAATAGCGGGAGTGGCATTATCCGAGATGCTCCCAGCCATGATGAAAGATATCGGCCTTCTGAAGCTGGCAATTATTTTTCTTGTGTTTGGCTTCGGTCTTCAGGTAGCAACGACAGCATATTATGCCCTGCTTGCCGATACGGTAGGGGAGGAGAATATCGGAAAAGTGACCGGCGCCAGCTGGACTCTTATGGTGCTCACCACTATTATCTCCACCCGTATTGTCGGATCTTTTCTTGATGTTTTTACTCGGGAACGTCTCATAACAGTTGCGGAGATAGGCGGATTCATTGCTCTTGGTATCGGTCTTTTTGCTGTGCTTGGTATAGAGAAACGCAATGCCGAAATAAAAGAAGGCAAGAGCAAACACGCGATCTCCTTTTCACAATCCATCAAGCTGCTCTCTTCATCCCCAAAAACTCTTCTTTTTGCTTCCTATATTTTTATTTCGATTTTTGCGCTTTTTGCCAACGAAATCGTCATGGATCCTTTTGGTGCTCACGTCTTCGGGATGCCGGTAGGTACTACTACAAAACTTTTCCGCCCCACCATGGGAGGCACACAGCTGATTTTTATGCTCATCACTGGTTTTTTGCTTAACCGTATCGGGCAGAAACGTGGCGCTTTGATCGGCAATATTTTTTGTATCATCGGCTTTGGTCTGCTCATCATAGCAGCGTTTATCCGTGATGTCCAGTTTCTCCGTGTCGCTCTTGTTGTGACCGGCGTTGGACTTGGAGCATCAAGTGTTTCCAATATATCCATGATGATGTCCATGACTGCAGGTCGCAGCGGTGTCTATATCGGACTTTGGGGTACAGCTCAAAGCCTTGCTATATTTATCGGTCATCTGGGAGCAGGCATTATTATTGATACCGTCTACCATCTCTCAGGGCAGTATGTCTGGGCGTATGTCGCAATATTTGCAATAGAAATAGTTGCATTCGCCATTGCAAGCCTAGTTCTGCCGCACATTTCAAAAGAGGCGTTTGAGGCCGAAAGCGAGGCTAAAATGGCTGAACTTGCCCTTGCTCAAAAACTCTGACAGCAGGAAATCGCACCTAAAGTTATGAAATACGTATTCGGTCCCGTATCGTCCAAACGACTTGGCCAGTCACTCGGAGTTGACTTGCTTCCTCCAAAAAGCTGCTCGTGGAACTGTGTTTATTGCCAGCTGGGAAAAACCAAAAAATTTGTCACAGAAAGGCAGGAGTTTTTTCCCCGAGAAGAAATTCTGGAGGAGATTCGTGAGGCTATTGCAGCGAATACTTCTCTTGACTGGATAACCTTTGTTGGCTCCGGCGAAACTATGCTGTACAAGGGGGTCGGATGGCTTATTGGCGAGGTTAAAAAATTTACCTCAACGCCTGTCGCAGTCATTACCAATGGATCGCTTCTTTATCTGCCGGAAATACGAGAGGAGCTGTTACAGGCAGACGCTGTGCTTCCATCGCTGAACGCCGGATCGGAAACCCTGCATATACAAATAGATCGTCCTGCTTCAGGTTTGACCTTTCGCCAGCATGTTGATGGTCTTATAGCTTTTCGAAGCATATATATAGGGCAACTGTGGCTCGAGGTGATGCTGCTTGGCGGGATCAACGACTCCAATGAAGCGCTTTATGATCTTGCTGACGTTGTGAAAGAGATTAATCCGGATATGGTACACCTTGTGCTGCCAACCAGGCCAGCCCCGGAACAGGATGTTCACATTCCATCCGAAGAACGCATTGAACAGGCTATCGCCATTCTTTCAACAGTGACCACAGTGGTTCACCCGGTCAAAGGTACAATGGACCTTCGCAGTGCCCCCGATATGCTTAAGGCGGTTTCGGCCATCATTTCCCGCCATCCTGTTCAGCAGCGCGAACTGCAGAAAGCCATTGCCGATTGTTTCCCCGGAGATAACGATAAAGTAAGCGCGGTTATGCAGGATATGCTCGCTACAGCAAGGTTCAAGCTGGTAGACCATGGAGGAGAGCCTTATTGGGTAATGAAGGATCCATCAAATTGACTGGCTTATACAGAATAAAACCCTCTGTTTTTGGAGGGTTTTATTCTGTATAAGCCAGGAAAGATTTATTTAACAGTTATTTCCTTTCCGGTTTTTGGTTTAGGTTCTATTTTCGGCACTTTGATTTTGAGCACCCCGTTGTCGTAGGTAGCCTCAATATTATCACCATCAACATTTTCTCCGACAGTAAAGCTTCTGCTAAGGCTTCCCCATGTGCGCTCAATGCGGTGAAAACCTTTGCTTTTTTCTTCCTCATTTTGACTTCTTTCAGCACTGATAGACAGCACATTATCTTCAATCGAAACTTTGATATCTTCTTTTTTTACACCGGGCATGTCAGCTTCAATAAAAATAGCAGCGTCATCTTCGCTGATATCCACCTTAAACGATGGTGCCACCATTGAAGAAAAAAAAGGTGAAACCTTGTCATTGAAAACGTCCTCAAACATTTTCAGAGGGTCTCTTCCATAAAGTGTCAGTGCCATGGCTGTATCTCCTTGTTAAGGGTTTAACAGATTAAATTAATAAAACATGACCATTTCTGTTAACGTCTCAATATTAAAAAAAATTCCCGGCTGAAATTTTCAGAAATTCTATTTTTACTTCAACGCCTGCTGGATTTTACTTATACTCGTTATACCTGTCACAAGCTCAATTCTTGATATAATTTCGATACTGTCGAAGCCGGAAAGAAGAGAAATCATTCTCAATATTTTATCATATCTCAATTGAAGGAGCATAACGATGAAAAAAAATATCTGGTTAGTAGCTGGAATTGCAGGAATGCTTTTAGGGCTATCATCCAACGATTCTCAAGCAGAATTTCGTATACGTCTTGGTGATATTCATATTGATGCAGGAGAGAGGCCTGCATTTGTGATTGATACACGTCCCAACTTCATCTACCTGGAGGATCAGGGCTTTTCAGTATCTATAGACAGTCCTTATGATATCATCTACTATGGTGATTTGTATTACCTGTATCGTGATGGAAACTGGTATCGTTCTTCAGAATATCGAGGGCCCTGGATTATCATTCAGGAGTATGATCTCCCTTACCAGATAAGAAGACATCGATGGGAAGATATAAACAGATATCGTGATAATGAGTACGGCCGGCATGATCGCAGATACTGGGAAGAAAGAAACAGGCTTGACATAGAAAGGGAAAGAGAAAGAGACAGAGGCAGGCGCAACGATAACTTCCGCAGGGAAGAACAACGGGATCAGCGTCGAGATGATAACCGTGGGCCTG
>SZXZ01000076.1 GCA_005843835.1 Chlorobium sp. | reverse complement strand
CAGCAAAAGCACTTATGAACAAATACGTCATCAAGGCACTCTCAGACGGTACCGTTCTTTCAATCCATACAGCTATGGGTAGCTTTATATCAAGCCAGGGTGTTTATGATACCTATTCAGGATCATTTCGGCCTGTGATGGTGCTGGGCAATATGAAAGGCGATCTCGCCGTTCGGTGTTATGTCGATGAGATCCTCATTAACAGGCTTCCCGATCCGTCCGATATGCGGGCGAGAATGACTGTTCCAGGAATGGATATCAACATCCCGTTGAAATTTGTCAGGATACAGCCAAATGTTTCTCCTAAAATAGAGCTCTCAAGCCAGAGAACAGAGCGGGTTGATGTGCGGGTTCTACCGGTTATTTTCAGCTTTGAAAAACGAGAAGGTGTGTCAATTTATCCAGGTCAACTTGTTGATGTCTACATCGGTGAAAAAAATAATACCTCCAAAAAATAGCACAGCATATCAGGCCAGCAGTAGAGGCCGCGCTCTCCTGTATTTGTTCGGGATATCCCTCTTACTTTTGTCAGGTTGTGCAGTTGGTCCCGACTTCGTTCGTCCTGAAGCGCCAAAGGTAATCCAGTATAATCATGGTGGAGATCCCAGTGCGACTATATCCGGGGATAGTTTATTTCAGAGCTTCAAAAATGGTCAGGGTCCAGAGGCTCATTGGTGGCACTCATTCCAGTCAAAACAGTTGGACACAGCAGTAACTGAAGGGCTTGCTGAAAATCCCGGTTTACAGGCAGCCGAAGCCAGTCTGCGGCAAAGTCAGGAAAATCTTCGGGCAGGCTCAGGGATTTTTTACCCGCAAGTCAGCGCAACATTCAGCCAATACCGCGAAAAAAATTCACCCGCCTCGATCGGCAGTTCAGCATCTTCCAGCATTTTCAATTTGACAACCTTGTCATCATCGGTAAGCTACGCCCTTGACATTTTTGGCGGTCAACGCCGTGCCGTCGAAGGTCTGGCTGCAAAGGTTGACCGCGAGCGTGCAGTAACAATGGGTACCTACATGATGCTCTCTGGAAACATTGTTAATACCAGCATTGCTATTGCCGCATATCACGCTGAAATTGACGAATTAGAGCAATTGATTGCGCTGGAAAAAGATCAGATCAGCATTGCTGATAAACAATACCAGGCAGGCATAACAACGTATGGAGCTCTGTTGACATTACGGAATCAGCTTAATGCACTTGAAGCGACACTGCCTCCCCTTAAACAAAAGTTAAGTCAGGCAGAACATCTCCTTGCCACCCTGAAGGGAAAAACACCGGCCGAGTCAACGCCCCCGACACTGATGCTGACGGACATCTCACTTCCGCACCAGTTACCCTTATCCCTCCCATCAGACCTTGTTCGCCATCGGCCTGATATTCTGGCTGCCGAGGCTCAATTGCATGCAGCCAGTGCAGGTATTGGAGTATCCACCGCAGCATTGTTTCCCAGTTTTACCTTAAACGCAAATTATGGCGCAATCAGCGGGACTGCCAATACCTTATTCAGCTCAAAGAATAATGTCTGGGGGATAGGTGCGAACGTAACAGCCCCGATATTTAAAGGCGGCACACTCCTTTCCGAGCGTCTGGCAGCAATCGAGGCTTACAAGGTGAGCCTGGCCAACTATAAGCAAACCGTTCTTGCAGCATTTGCTCAGGTTGCTGATATTGTACGTGCTCTGGAGCACGATGCCGAGCTGACCCGTACAGAAGCTCAGACAGTAAAGGATGCACAGCTTTCAATGGATCTGCTTAAAGATAATTATCGTGCGGGTATGGTAAACTATCTTCATGTCATGGTTACAGATATCCAGTACAGGCAGGCTAAAATCGGTTATCTGCAGGCGAAAGCCCAGCAACTGCAGGATACAACAGCACTTTTTGTCGCCCTAGGTGGAGGCACACTCGATTGACCATAAGGCCTCAAAGCGCTAACACAATATCAGTATGGAAAAACAAAGCAAATTAGATTTGTGGCTTCTCATTCCGATGATAGGAGTTATCACTATCGGCTTGATGGCGGTCTATAGCGCCACTCATGGAACAGGCGACGCAACTTTGTTTTACCGTCAGTTTTCATGGGGAATGATTGGTTTTGTTGTCATGTCGTTCGTCTACTACCACGACGTTCGAGTTATCAGGGACAATGCCTATATTTTTTATGCTATAGGGATTCTTCTCTTGGTAGCGGTACTGGTTTTCGGCAAAAAAGTCGGAGGTCATTCGAGCTGGATAAAAATCGGGTTTTTCAGTTTTCAGCCTTCAGAAATAGCCAAGATGTCAACCATTCTTGCTCTTGCACGATTCCTTTCTGATGATGACACAGATATCCGCTCAATTCCACATTTTTTTATTGCCCTCGGTATTGCTTTTTTCCCGGCTCTGCTGATCATTCTTCAGCTGGATATGGGTACAACCATCACCTGCATGTCATTTATTGCACCCATGCTCATTGTAGCAGGGTTTGACATCTATATTCTCATGTTGATAGCGTTTCCCCTTATTCTTATGATAACCGGGTTTTTCAGTATCTATTTTGTTATATCCTTTGCTGTTGTCCTTTTTATAATCCTCATCGCATACCAGAAAAAATTTCAGCTTCACCAATTGCTGGTTATCGGCTCAGGACTCGGTATCAGCCTCATTACGCAAAAGTTTGCGACCGACATACTTAAACCGCATCAGATCGACAGGATTCAGACCTTTCTTGATCCCATGAATGATCCACAGGGCGCTGGATATAATGTTCTTCAGGCAAAAATAGCAATAAGCTCAGGCGGATTGTTAGGTAAAGGGTTCCTGCAGGGAACGCAAACCCAGTTGCGTTTTATACCAGCCCAATGGACCGATTTTATATTTTGTGTGATAGGTGAAGAACTTGGTTTTATAGGAGCAGCACTACTGCTGTCACTCTATCTCACCTTGATACTCAGATTAATCTGGGCAATATTTTCAATTAAAAACAAGTTTGTTGAATTGACACTTACCGGGTATGTCTCATTACTGTTTATTCATATTGCTATTAACACAGGTATGACCATTGGCCTTATACCAGTAATTGGAGTTCCGCTGCCATTTATTTCCTATGGAGGCTCTTCCTTGATTGGCAATATGATTATGGTGGGATTGGCGATGAATTTTTTCAGGAACAAGAGAAGCCTGGGGTATTGAAGAAGCAGAGTTCAGGCTGATATTCAATGCAGATAATAAAAAAGCTGAAACCGAAGCTATAAGCCGAATTCTGTGGATTACCCGGAAATCCGGATAAAACTGCAGCCATTTATCTAATGCGGCTTACCCGAAAACTCTCTTTGCAGAATTGAGCGGACCACTCTTTTCCCTTTTCAGGGAAAGTTTCCCTATTTAGCCTTGCTTCGGGGAGGTTTGCCAAGCACACTACATTACTGTAATGTCTGGTGGTCTCTTACACCGCCGTTTCACCCTTACTCCGGTTGCCCGGAGCGGTTTGTTTTCTGTTGCACTATCTGTGATAACCGGTTTGCACCGTCATCCCCAGGCTTGAGTCCCGGAAAGAGAGCGGTTTAAACCACTCTCTTTCCGGGACTCTCGACCGGCACCCTGCCCTGTGAAGTTCGGACTTTCCTCTGCGCAGTATTAAACTGCACGGCGACTGCACACTTGCGGTTTCAGCTTTACAAAGAACTCTACAAAACGAAAATAACGTTCCAGAACAAACGATATTTTTCAATGTGACAATATGTTATCCTTCAGCTTCATCAAAAAGTCTCTCATGAACGACAATCCGACCGCATGACTCGCAAAGATAAAACCCGCCCTGAACAATCATCGTATGGCGATTAGTCGGGACCCTTGTGTTACAGCCGGAGCATGCATTACGATTTAGCCTGACTACAGCATTCTGCAGTACACCGCTTCTAAGGTGGTCATATTTATCAAGCAATCTTTTTGCTTCAGCTTCTATAATATTCCGTTGCGCTTTGATCTTCTTTTTCAGAGAATCAACATCCTCAGCTGTTTCAATAACAATACTGTCCAACTCTTCTTTTTTAAGATCAACTTGTTTTTTCAAGTCTTCAAGCTGCTGATGAAGCACATCATCAGGCATCATCTCTTCAGAAATTTCATCATATCGGTTTTCCGTAATCAGCTGACGACCTTTTTTCTGGATTTCCAGAGCACGTTGTTCAGCATGAGCAATATCCTGAAGCTGAATTTCTGCCTGCGCTATTTCCTTTTCTTCATACTCAATCTGCTTTGAGAGGGCATCATATTCCTTATTATTGCGTGCAAGGGTCTGTTTTTCCTTGAAGTTCAGGATTTTATTCTTGCACTCATGAATGGTTTCATGAAGGCGTTGTCGCAATTTCAAGTTATCGTCAGCGATTTTTTTTCGTGACTCGATCTGGCGGCTGGTAAATGTCAGGTCCTCATCCAGAGCTATAATTTCCTCTGGCAGACCTTTCTGCAAGCTGACTATGCTTTCTATCTGATTATCAAGGTGTTGGAGCTTGACAAGAAGGTTTATTTTGGTATGATCCACTACTGCTGATGTTTTGGATTATTAAAGCATAAAAAAAAGCACCTTCCCAGGAAAAGGTGCATACCTGTGTTGTTGTGTGTGTGTGAAAAACTGTGACGTAACTGTATCGTCTGTTGGGTCATTATCGAGAGTATCTGCTTGCATATCGCGGGGAAGATAGTTTGTGCCCGAAAGGAGACTCGAACTCCTACACCTTGCGGCGCGCGTCCCTGAAACGCGTGCGTCTACCAATTCCGCCATTCGGGCAATGCGTTATGCTCATACCGGAAGACCAAAAAACCTTTATTTTGCGTCATTAACAAAATAAGGCTTACTTAATCTCCTTATGCAAGGTGTGCCGCTGCATATTTGGATTGTACTTCTTTAAGATAAGACGTTCTGTTGTATTTTTCTTGTTTTTTGTAGTCGTATATCTTGATACCGTCTGACCTTCTTTTTTCGCTTCAGTACATTCAAGAGTAATAACTATTCTATTTTCTTTTCCTTTTGCCATGGTAAAACCCCAATCAGGTATGAGTTGTATAAGAGTTGTGAATATAAGCCCTGTCAGGTGATTTTGCAAGTTATGGGTTTTTTCTTTCCGTGATAACAGGAGAAAAGTTATTATTCAACTCTTCATAACACTTTAAAAAGTAAAGAAACAGTGCTTGAAAGTAACTTATTTCAGTATACCGGTTCAACCCTCAGCTGTGATGAAGTCAACCTGAATGAGCTTGCCGTCACCTTCGGCACTCCTCTTTTTGTAACTTCATCCAAAAGTCTTATTCAAAGCCATAGAAATTTCGAACAGGCTTTTGAAACCCTGCCTCATTTTACCTGCTATTCAGTAAAGGCAAACTATAACCTCAGTGTTATTAAAACTTTTGCAGAACTCGGGTGCGGGTGCGATGTAAATTCCGGAGGGGAGCTATACAGGGCGATGCAGGCAGGCGTTGTGCCAGAACGAATTATTTTTGCTGGCGTAGGTAAAAAACCGGAAGAAATAGCTTACGCGCTGAGTAGCGGAGTGCTTATGCTTAAAGCGGAATCACTTTCAGAGCTCAAGTCAATCAGCCGCATTGCCGGTGAACTATCCCTAACGGCCTCCGTTGCCATACGGATAAACCCTGACGTTACCGCCGAAACACATCCCTATATTACCACTGGCGACAGCAAAGAGAAATTCGGTATTGATGAAGCCGAGCTGCCAGAAGTATTCGCGCTGCTCCGGCAGTTGCCGCATATTCGCCTTATTGGTCTCGATATGCATATCGGTTCCCAGATTTTTGATCCCGAATATTATGTAGCAGCAACAACGAAGTTGCTCACTATCCTGAATTCTGCACAAGCGATGGGTTTCAGCATAGAATTTCTAGATATCGGGGGAGGATTTCCTGTAACCTACGATCCGCTTAAGCCAGCTACACCAATCCAGCGATTTGCTGAAAAACTGATTCCTTTACTTCTGCCGGCAGGCATTAAAGTAATATTTGAACCAGGTCGTTACTTCGTAGCCAATGCATCAGTTCTTTTAACCAGAATTCTCTACAAAAAGCGCAACCATACCGGAAAAGAGTTTTTTGTGTTAGATGCCGGCATGACCGAATTGATCCGTCCTGCACTCTACCAGTCACATCATGAAATTCAGACCGTAACCCTTCATGATAAAACCATTATCGCCGACGTGGTCGGGCCGGTTTGCGAGTCAAGCGATTTTTTCGCCCGCCACAGGTTGATCGGAGATGCGGCAGAAGGAGAGCTGCTTGCTGTAATGTCATCAGGTGCTTATGCAGCAGTAATGAGCAGCAACTACAATGGCCGCCTGCGTCCTGCTGAAGTCCTGGTCGATGGGAGCGAGGTTAAGCTGGTTCGCCAACGTGAAACTTATGAGCAGCTTGTTCAGAACGAACAAATGTAACGGTTGGAATTCAAATGACGACAGTCAGGTGTCCTTATGATGAATTAGAGGGTGAGATTACTGGTGAAGGTGATTGAAAATTCGAAGTGTAGCATCGGCCATGTTCAGGGTATAGAAATGAATACCCTTGATATGATGGTCGATCAGCTCCTGTACCTGGTCAGTAGCCCACTCAATCCCGATTGACGCAACATCGGTATCGTTTTCTGCAGCAAGCACTTTTTTTAACAGAGGGGCGGGAATCCTGGCTCCCAGTGCAAGTTCCGACATTCTGAACATGCCCTTTTGTGTGGTCACAGGCATAATCCCGGGAATAATTGGCACAGTAATACCGGCAATGGCACAGCGCTCAACAAAGTCGAAATAGTCACGGTTATCAAAAAAAAGTTGTGTAACGATATAGTCAGCTCCAGCGTCAACTTTTTCTTTCAGATACTCAATTTCTTTTATTCTGTTCGGTACCTCAGGGTGTCCTTCCGGGAAACCGGCAACACCGATACCAATGTCAGGAAAGTTTGATTTTATGAATCGGACAAGATCAACAGCATGTGGAAAATCCTTGGTGGCTTCAGCAATCGATGCAGTTCCGGCAGGTTTATCACCTCTTAAGGCAAGCACATTATTGATACCATGTTCCCTGTAATTTTGCAGAATTGTTCCGGTCTCCACTGTATCAGAACAAATACAGGTCAAATGAGAGACAACAGTGAGACCTGTTTCTTTTTGAATTTTTGTTACAAGGCTATGGGTTTTCGAACGGGTAGATCCTCCGGCCCCATACGTGACGCTCACATATGATGGGTTCAAAGGCGAAAGAGCCAGGATAGTTTCAAACAGCGTATCCCAATCTTCATCTTTTTTCGGAGGGAAAAACTCAAAGCTAAATACAGGCTTGATGGCAGCGTTCAGAATCTCTTTGACAAGCATGCAGATAATAATTGGTTAGAGGCGCTATTTAAAAAAAAGAATATACAAAACAATGATTTGCCTAACGTAAAAAATATAAAGGACCTGCGGCAATCCATGCCATTCTCACCGGCTCCATACCCCGCAGTGCGATTGCTTCTTGTCGTCATATCAGGTATTCTGGCAGGGGTATATCTTCCCCTGCTGCTTGAAGGATGGCTCTCTTGTTGTGTCCTTGCCATTTCTTTTCTCCTCGGAAGTCTGCTCTATGAAAAAATCAATCCTGAAAGCTCTCTTTCGATCCTCCTCAAAACGCTAAGCTACTCTCTGTTTATTCTCTTCTGCTTTGCCGCCTACAGCAGTTTCCAGGGTAACTACACCCCTCGCAATGGGCTTTTGCAATACAACGGCAAAACTGTTTTGCTTTACGGTCGTGTGGATGAACGACCGGCCCTCTCCAAAACGGGTGCAAGTTGGATTATGGAAGTTGAAGAGGTTTTTGACAACGGCAAAAAGCTAAAGCTCCACGATAGGGTAAAGGTTTTTCTCCATTCCACTGATCCGTCAATTGTTAAGGTTCACTATGGAGATATGGTTCGGGTCAAAGGCAAGCTCGACCTTATACCTGAGGCGTCCAACAGGGGAGAGTACAACCCCCGAAAAGCCGGCCGTCTAAAGCAGGTATCAGTTCAGCTCTACTGTGCAGGACCCTGGCAGGTACAGCAGGAAGGGAAGTCGAAACTGAACGCTTTTGAGGATTACATAGTCCTTCCCGTCTACAATTATATGATTAAAAGTCTCAATATACTCATGCCAGAAGGCGAAGAGCGAAAGCTTGCATCAGGGGTTCTTATCGGCGAAAAAGAATCAATGGCAGATGAAGTTTTTGAGGCTTTCAAGCTTACAGGAGCAGCGCATATCCTTGCTGTTTCAGGACTGAATGTAGGGTTGCTTGCCCTTGCCATTCACATCTGCCTGCAGCGTCTTAAGGTTACCAAAACTGGCCGCTGGCTCTCCTTCGTACTTTTTGTCTTTATTCTGCTCGTCTACAGCTATGTAACAGGCAATTCACCTTCAGTTAAACGCGCTGCCTTTATGTCTCTGGTGCTTATCGGGGGAGAGACGTTTGGGAAAAAAACATTTCCTGTAAACTCTCTTGCGCTGGCCGATTTTCTGATTCTTCTCTGTGACCCTCTCGACCTCTTGAATCCCGGATTTTTAATGACCAACGGAGCAGTACTTTCAATCCTTTTGCTTTACCCGCGCTTTACAAGCCCTCTAAGCAAAAATAGGGGGTTGTTTCGAGCGACAGGCCATCTTTTGTTCAGCAGTGTAATAGTAACGCTTACAGCCATTATTGGCGTATCCCCGATTATAGCATACTACTTTGGCACTTTTTCACTGATCAGCCTTTTTGCCAACCTGCCAATTGTGCTTTTTTCAAACCTCCTGATGTACGATCTGGTACCCATGCTTCTCTTGAATCTTGTTTCAAGCACCGCAGCTTCTTTTTTTGCAGCGAGTTCGGTTTTCTTTGCAGATCTGACCCTTAAATCAGCCTTTTTTTTCGGAGCCCTGCCTTTTGCCTCCGTAAACATCAAGCCCGATTGCATTCAAATCTGGATATATTACTTCCTCTTGCTCACCCTGTTATTTTTCAGTTACGGAAAAGCCTGGGGTAAGTTTGCAGTCTCACTCCTTTTCGGAGTCAATATCCTCTTGTGGTACTCAATTATAACCTATTCCCCCCCTGAAGCTCCGGCCATGTTATCGGTCAATCTTGGAAAAAATCTTGCGGCAATTATTTCATCAGGCAGAGAAACAGTATTGATTGATGCCGGCAGAGTACAAAATGATCCAAAGCGAATCGCAAGGCAACTCAATGAATACGGCTTGACGGCACCAAAAGCGGTAATACAGTTTTATACCCCCGACTCACTTATTGCAAAAGTGCCGGCTACATATCACATGCTGCGGGACAGCACCAGACTCACACTCTCCTCTATAGTTGCTGTTCGTCCCGATGAGAAAGTACTTAAACTCTGGAGTCGGAACCACACCCTTCTCATGGTGTCAGGCACAAGCCGCCTTAAAGAAGAAGAACGTTATAAAGCTGATATCGTTTTTCTCTGGGTCTATAGGTTTGCCGATAAACAGCAGCAGCAGATTGCTTCATGGCTCAACTATGCTCATCCAAAACGCTGTATTCTCATTCCAGGTTCATTTCTTTCCCGGAGCCATCTCGTTGCCATGCAACATTTCACCGCCCAGCATCCAGAGCTCGAAATAAGAGGCAAAACCAGTCAGATAGTGGTGAAGTAGAGGGTAGGTGCTTTCGGGTCTTGCTTGTAGGTCATTATCCCCGTTTATGCTTGCTGAACAAGCTGGTATCGATAAGATCGTCAATAATTTTTGCAATATCGGAAGAAAGACCGGGAGGATTGATTTTGCTGATGACCTGTGCCAATGTGTAGATTTTTCCTTCGAGAGGCAGAAATTTGTTCACGACAACCACGTTATCCTCTCTCAATCGGCACTCTCCTCCAAGAAAATTGCCCTTTTCATAACGAAGGCTGAACCCGAGCTCTTTTACAGCACTTTCGAGAAGGGTGAGCTGTGCAGTTTTTTTCATAAACCGCTCCTTATCATACGCATGTTCAACGGCTCTCGTACAGGTATTTCAGCACAGGCGCCACATGCAACGACTGAATCATGCGCCCATCAAGCGAAATGGCACGCAACTCTTCAAGGCTGACAAAGTGTACGCTGATTTCTTCGGTTGCATCAAGCTGCTGCTCACGGAGAAGTTCAACCCCATCAGCCAGAAACGTTGTGGTGATGTTGTTCTGCAATGCAGGGTTTGCGCTTAGTTCCATCCACTTGCACCACAATCCACCACCAAACCCTGTCTCTT
>SZXZ01000032.1 GCA_005843835.1 Chlorobium sp. | reverse complement strand
AGCATGCTGCAACGGAAATACTGAACAGGTTAACTCTGAAGAGCCAAAACATATTGCTGCGTAGGATCAAAATTGATTATCCGGTAAAAAAAACAGATCAACCAAGCCTTGTTCTTCTCACTGTGAGAACAAGGTTTGATTGAAGCTGACGTTAATTTTTTTTTATCTTAACATGAGCAGACTATGAATGGTTAATTACCTTACAACTAATTACTGGGAACCATGATCATTTATATTAATGATAGGCCTTGCGAAGCACAAGTCGGTGACTTACTGCTGAAGGTTGCACAAAAACAGAAGTGCCATATTGGATATGTATGTGGTGGAAATGGTATTTGTCAAAGTTGCTTTGTGTATGTAAAGGAAGGAAGCGAGTGCCTGTCGGCACCAAGTGATATGGAAAATGCATTTATTTCTGATAAACTTTTTCAGGAAGGCGGGAGACTTGCCTGTCAGAGTATAATTGTCAAACAAGGAAATTTAAAGGTACTTTCAAGAGCTGAATATCTCAGACGTCTTGTTTTAGGCCTGAATGTTCCAGGATTTGTAACCTATGCACAGACAATCGCCTATAATGTGGTCAACAAGTTGCCTGATGGGGCATCTAATATTCTAGACCGCATTAAAGATGGTAAAATGACTCCTGCTGATTCCCTTAGTAATATAGGCAAGGGTCTTGTTCAAGGATCTCTTTTGGTAGCAGATACTTTTATGAAAACTTTTCCTTTCATGGAGTACCCGTTATCCTCCATAGCTGAAGGTACAAGAGGAGTCTATAACAGTGCGGCTAATCTTGTCTGCAATGTTTCAGGTGGATGCCTGCATTTGCCAGGAACAGATGATTCCTTTTGCGAATCTCATAAAACTCCGGTTATTGAATCGGTAAAAATATATATCAAGTAGTTTTCTCCATCTCATTGGATCGGGTATAGAGAAAAGTAACCATGGACTTCTGATGGGGTATTCTTCTGAAATTGAAAACATTGAGTTTGAGCTAGGTGCAAAAACCCTTGAACGCTGGTTGATCAAACCGGAAAAAACCATGTGCATAGTCCTGGGCATTCCAAAAGAACGGGCTCTGGATGAAAGGAGGGTTGCTATTTCCCCGCCAGGAGTTCAAATACTGGTGGAGCATGGTATAAAAGTGAATATTGAACGATCTGCTGGTAATTTCTGCAACTTCAGTGATGTCGATTATGCTGAAGCAGGGGCAACAATTGCTGAGTCTCCAGAAGAATTGTATCAACAGTCAAACGTTATTGTTAAAGTATCTCCACCTCAGCCTGAGGAGCTTTCTCTTTTCATCCCGGGCCAGATGCTTATTTCAGCCTTACATCTTGGAACAGTCAGCCAGCATTTAATAAAAACTCTTCTAGAAAAAAACATCACCGCTCTCGGATTTGAGTTTATTGAAACAAGGGACGGAGAGTTGCCGATAGTAAGGACATTGAGCGAAATAGCGGGTTCGCTTGCTATTCAAACCGCTGCTAAATACCTTGAAACCGGTTATGGTGGAAGCGGAATTCTGCTTGGAGGAATTGCCGGTGTTCCGCCTGCTCATGTCACCATTATCGGAGCTGGAACAGTTGGACTTTTTGCCGCGCAGGATGCACTTGGCCTTGGTGCTCAAGTTACAGTAATTGACAAGGAGATCAACCGTCTGCGCAGATTTGAAGCTTTTTTCAATCGCCATCTCGTGACCGCTATTGCCAACGACCATTATATTGCGGAGCTTGCAAGAATGTCAGATGTACTGATAGGTGCTTTAAGTCCGAGACAAAAAATTTCTAAGCCCCTTGTCAGTGAACAGGTTGTAAAAACAATGAAACCCGGTTCAGTCATCATTGACGTATCTATTGATCAAGGGGCTTGTTTTGCAACCAGCAGGCATACTTCCCATACTAATCCGATTTACGTCAAGCACGGTGTTACGCATTACTGCGTCCCAAACATTCCATCTGCTGTAGCAAAGACTGCGTCTTTTGCGCTTACCAATACATTGTTGCCTTTTCTTCTGAAACTTACCTCACATGAGACTATTTCAGATATACTATGGAAAAATCATAGCCTCAGAAAGGGAACCTACATTTTCAAAAGCTACGTCACTAAAAAAATTATTTCCGAACTAACGGACCACCCATTCCGGGAAATAGATATGCTGCTTGCTGCCAGCTGAGTGGCGACGCTATTTCAATTCATCAAGCGGCTTGCCGAACTGTCTTGCAATATAGGATGCACACGATACCCCCGAGTAAGTAACCGCTATAACTCCCTGCCCAGGAAAGGTACTGTCTCCAGCAGCATACAGGTTTTTTATATGAGTTCTGTTCTGAGGTTTTTGAAGAATATTCTGACCAGGTTTAAGCAACGGCCCATAGGATCCCTTAAAACGATTAAGGTAGCGCTCGTGAGTCAAAGGAGTTGCAAGCACTTTGAGTTCTATCGCCTTTGACAATCCAGGCAGAATTCTTTCAGTCCTGGTTATGATGCTTGCGGCATAAGCTTCTTTGGCATTACCATATTCACCAGTTTTTCGGCTATACTGTTGCCAATGTTCGACTTCTGCTGTAACAAATGCATGGACAATATGCTTCCCTGGCGGAGCCAGAGTAGGGTCAAGAATGGTTGGTGCAGAAAAATATAGAGTACCGCCTGATTGATTATAATCAGCCCAATCATCAACAAGAATATGGTGAACATTAAATCCATCAGGAATAACAGAGGCGTCTACTCCAAGATAAAGTTGAAACCAGCTTGGTGCAGTTAAAAATTTATTTTCGTCTACCTTGTAGCGCGCATCTGTTATAAGACAGTTAAAGGTATCCCAAACTGTTGCATTACTAATGACTGCCTTAGCAAAATATTCTTTTCCATCAGCAAGCCTGACACCTTTAGCTTCTCCATTATCAAGCAGAATAGATGTAACCTCAGATTTATAATGGATTTTTCCTCCTGAATTCTCAATACCCTTACATAAAGCTCGGGGAATCGCACCTGAACCACCAACAGGATAGTTGATACCTCCATAATGTCGATCAGCGAGACAGATTCCCGCATTGACCAGTGGTGTAGATATAGCATCCTGTAATGCCCAGGAATAGGCTTCAATGTCAATAAATTTAAGCAGTTCCTCATCCTGGATATACTTTCTTGCTGTTTTACCCATTGAACGAAACGTCTTAACAGCAAGTGCAAACACTTTAGCAGGGGAATTAACACCCAATGAAGCTAAATGAACCAAATCTTCCAGCGATCCAGCGGGCAGAGAACTAAGAATATCATATACCTCCTCGAGTTCTTTGTAAAATTTTCTGATACCGTCAGTTTCATGTGGAAAACGAACTGCAAGAGCTTCCATAAACGAATGACGATCAAAATAAGCGGGTATCTCAAAACCATTCGGCAAATGAAAATGAATCTGGACCGGATCATGAATTGTTGGAACCTCAATTCCTAACTTTCTGAAAATCCTCGTATGCAGGTTGAGAGTTCCACTTTTACTGTTTTCGCCAAAGCCGTAAAAAACTGATGCTCCTGCATCAAAACAGTAACCCTCCCGCTGAAAAGAAGAACAACTCCCCCCCGGATAACTGTTTTTCTCAAACACGATGGTTGAAATACCTCGTTCCTGAAGAAGTGCTGCGGCAGTCAATCCACCTATACCGGAGCCGATCACAATTACATCGGCAGTTTCATTCATAAAAATTATAGATTCTGATTTTGTTGTAAAGTTCTTAAATGCCTTAAAATATAGGTATTTCAAGGCGATATATGATATATAATATGGTTAACGAATATCCGCTCCCTGTCACCCCAAAATTCCGTGGGGGATCTATCTTGACCACTCCCTCTTCGAGAGCTGCAGGCTTACGCAAAGCAATGGATGCTCTGCCAATGGCGGGATGCTTGCTTGCAAGCAGCATGACTGCAGAGGCAGGGCAGCCTTTGCGGACTCAGCTTGGGGGCACGATACGAACGGTTCACGATGCCGATGCCCTGCCCGGGATCGCCAAATATCAGATACGACGCCAGCAAGCGACAGCGCCCAGAATACTTTTCATCTGCACTGGCGCGGTGCATGATCTGTTTTGCCTCCGCATTGCAAATGTCCGTTCTTCCAGCACGAAGCTTTCAGTCCTGATAAACCAACGGATCCGGCGAGTCTATCATGGGATTGAGACGAACAGCCAGAGAGAAAAGGTAGGGGTAATCTTCCTTAAGATGCTGCATATAGAGGATCCATTCCCGAATTAAATGAACGAAAACCCGCATTATGTCGCCATTGATGTGTTCTTTGTCGCTCAGAGGAATATGATCGAAGGACTCCCGGGCTTCGAGCTCTTCTACGATATGAAACGCTGCCCAGAGCAGGTCAGTAAAATTTTCATGCTCAAGCAGATTCTGGTTTTCCAGCAGGCTCAGGAGGAAGCTCCGTTTTCCGACCATGAACTGCTTAAGGCCGGGGAGGGCATCTGTATTGATGCTGATCCTCTGGTTATTTTGGCGCAGATACTCGAGTGCTGCATCAAAATCCCGTTTTTTCCATGATCCGGTCATACGAAGGCGTTTTTTTAGCTCCTCGCTTCCGACTATGTGTACCGACAACTCTTTCAGTAGGCGGTTGCCGAATTCACTGAAATAGACGCCGATGACCATGTTCAGTTTTCTCATTATCGATTGGCGCTCCCTTTGCCTGAGCACCCTTTCAAAGAGGAGCGTGACGACGATGATGTAGATGGGCAGAAAGGCGAGATTGCCGAGAAAGCTGGCCGATATTTCCCTGAAGTTGCCAAAAATACTGAAGTCAATACCATAAAGGGCTAGCGAAATGGAGAAGAGGGCGGACACTGTCCACACCTTGCTCATAAAAAGTTTTTTTAACATGAACACCCGTTATTTAAACCATAACCAAACATCTTGAAATACCTTACATCATACACAAACAGACAAAAACATTTCACCGTTCGTTGAGAAGAGAAAACCGAAGAGATGAAGTGCCAGGTTGCCTTAGCACTGGTAGAAGTTACAGCACAAGTTGAGGAGAATTTCTTGCTCCAAATGTTACAGTAAATAAGGCAAGGTCCACTCTGGACTGCAGAGGAATGTATCGGAGGGCGGAATGCAGCGCTATATCGATGAATTCCAAAAAGGGCTCGATAGGCAAAGCAATGCTAGTAATTTAAGCGGCTGCAATTGGATTCTGGTCGATGCTCATAACATGAGTTGACTGTTATTGCTTCTTTATGAAGAGGGATCAAGAGGCCGTTTGATTTGGCTTGATCCATTAGAGATCGAAAACGGCAATTTCAGGGCGTGAACCCAAGCGTGCAGAGATGATTGACATCCCGACCCCTCTGGACACATAGAGGCGGCAGCCAGATATATTGTAAAAACCCGCCACAAAGTGGCCACTTCCTTTAGGTGTAAATGGTGCCCATCCTGCGATCGCAATTTGTCCTCCATGGGTATGTCCAGACAGGCATAGGGTACATCGACCTAAGCACATGAGTCTGCGAACTTCGGATAAGTCAAAGAATCCAGGCGAGTGTTGCAGGAGGACAGTTGTTACGGTTTGATTGTGCATGTACCCAATTCGCTCTAATAGACCCAGGTCAGGATTTCCGCCAGTGAAGTCATCAAGACCTATCAGCTGAATGGTGCGTTTTCCCTTCGTGAATGAAGACCGTCTGTTGAGAAGAAGTTGATTCCCTAGGTGACCCTCAATGGCAGCGCGCAGGCTCACGAAGTCCAATCCAGTCCAATGCTCCCAGTTACCGGGTACTGCAAACAGAGGAATTGGGCCAAGTTCCTCGACAAAGGCTTGCAGCAAAGGCAACGCATCGGCGCGATCGATCATGTCACCAGTTAAGACCACAAGATCAGGACGCAATTCCTTCACCTGGTTCACCAGAGACTTTTCATGTTTTCCGAAGGCTTGGAGGTGAAGGTCAGAAAGTTGAACAAGTCGTAACCCTGACTCATCACGTTGATGACGCATATCGTGGTGAGTAACCTCAATACGTCCAGGCTCAATAAAAAATGCTGTTACCAGAACTGCTAACAAGCTGGTGATGAGAAGAAGTCTGACGAAGGAACGGAGGCGAAATGTCATTAAGGAGAGCTTAGGTGTTGAGCATTTTCGTTTGATCTAGGGCCAATTTCAATGTATGCAGGGTAGCGTCGCTCATTAACTGTAGATTTCGGTGCAAAGTTCAGAAAACTGTGTAAACGGTCGCCCGAACTACAAATTTAAAGGAAAACTGATTGATCAAAGCACCCCGGTTAGATACCTCCAGCAGATTCCGCATAACAGTTACGAGGAAAGTGAGATGAAAACGCTACCGCGGCAGTGAGGTACGTAGAGTAACGAATGGGCAGGGAGAGCAGGCTTTGCGAATTGCTAACTGCTTTTGCACTGGAGGGTTTGAATTTGTGCTGTGCGGAAGGTGATGGTTTGCTGTAACTTAATCTTGTTGATCGATTAAACTCTATTGCTGAAAAAACATATATTTACTAACCTAATGCGAATTTTATGACTTAAATTTATTTGTAAATTTTTTGTAAATAAATCATTTTCAATGAGGGACGGAAAGCGTGATAACTCAATAGCATAAAATAAGTTAATGACGGCGCATGGAGACGCGTGTTTTAAATTAATTATTTTAGATTCTAAGCCCTTCACTTGGGAAACAATGATATTTGAACCCGGAAGATTTCAGTTTATGGATAAACCCGATCAAACCCGCCACGTTAAACCCGGGACTAAAAAAGAAACTCTGACCCGTGAGGAGCGACAAAAACAACTTGAATTTCAAAAGGAAGCGGTTGTTCATCTCAATTCGTTGTATAATTATGCACTGCATTTGACCATGAATCCAGATGATGCCGAAGACTTAGTGCAGGAAACCTATCTAAAGGCATACAGATTTTTTAATTCTTTCGAGCGGGGAACAAACTGCAAAGCATGGCTGTTTAAAATTCTGAAAAACAACTATATTAACCGGTTTCGTAAAAATTCAAAAGAACCCGGTAAAGTTGACTATGATCTTATAAAAGATTTTTATCACTCGATAAAAGACGTTCAGAATGATACTAGTGAAGCCGACAGCGACTATTTCCATTCACTACTTCATGAAGAAGTCTACCAGGCACTTCATTCCCTTCCCGAAGAGTTCAGAGAAGTGATACAGTTGTGTGATATTGAAGGTTTTACGTATGAAGAAATTGCAAATATGGTTGAAAGCCCTATCGGCACTGTAAGATCGAGGTTATACCGAGGGAGAAAACTTTTGCGTGAACAGCTTGAAGGCTACGCTAAAAAGTACGGATTCAACACCGATACAGATCAATAAATGTCAATACGCACAAATTTTTTTTCATTATGAATTGCCAAAAAGCCCGCGTACTAATGAGTGCTGCTGTAGATTGTGAGCTTTCCCTAAGAGAAGAGCAAGTTTTTTTATTACATCTATCGGAATGCCAAGAGTGCAAGGATGAGCTTGAAGAAGCAAAAAACACGAAAATGATAATCAAAGAAAAAATTGTGCAGTTTAAAGCACCACAAACCCTGATTAATTCCATTATGGAACTAACCAGCGTCACGAGGCTTGAGCAGGAAGACAGCGTTCTTTTTGAATGACTTGACCTTAACACCCTCAATAACAGACTTCATCTAACTGGCAGCAGTTTGATTAGTATAAATTAAATAGCTATATAATTGGTCAATCCCTTAAACAATAATTATCGCTCCGAAGAGGATCTTATCAATCACAATAGCAACAAGGTTCTCATGAGCAAAAAGGTTACCATCACAGAAGAAGAAGTGAAAAAATGGAATCTCAATATGCCAGATGAAATGCTTGAAGCTGTTTCAAATAGATTTAAGCTTCTTTCTGAGCCGATGAGACTTAGAATTTTGCGTGTTCTCTGTGAACGCGAGCATACCGTTCAAGAGATAGTTGATAAAATAAATGCCAGTCAGGCAAACATTTCCAAACATCTTACACTGATGCATGACAATGGCGTTGTAATCCGTAGAAAAGAAGGGTTAAAATGTTATTACCGTATCGCTGATGACAGCATTATATATGCATGCTATCTAAGTTCAAAAAGTGTTGTTAAAAACCTTCAGGACCGACTCAGCTGGGTACAGAATGTAAATACCAACTTCTCTCACTGACCCTTTACCAGCATTTTTCTTGTAAACAGCCCACCATCTCCCACTTTTTCCTGCATATTTTTTACCCTTAGAGCATTCTTCCCAATATGACGAACTGCTGTCATTTTTGACACTGTCTGACATTTATTCATTCTTTTTGAGATGTGTATGACATTTTTATCATTAGACTGTCTTTAATATCAAAAATAAATGATTAATTCATGGACTTTAGGCTTTGGCATGGTTATTGCTAAATACTGGTAGTAAGTCATAAATCGCTTACAATAAATCATATAAACCATGCAAGAGTAAAAAGGAGGACCATATGCTTGTAAAATTATCTAAAGATCCACTGAGAATGTTTGATGATATCCGTTCAAGTGCAAAGGCACCTTCGATGCCGGCTTTCAATGTTGATATCTCTGAAGATGAGACGGGGTTTCATATTGATGCCGAGTTGCCGGGTATACCGAAAGAAGCAATAGCACTGAATATTGAGGACGATGTATTAACTATCAAAGCAGACAGAAAACAGACAACTGAACAAAACAAAAAGGATTATCTGCGTGTTGAAAGAACATATGGTAGCTTATCAAGAAAATTTAACCTTGGTGAAACTATTGATCAGGAAAAAATTAATGCGGGTTTTGACAATGGTATACTTCATGTAACCTTGCCTAAAGCTCAAATGACAAAAAAAATAAAGGAAATTTCAATCAATTAACATAATACCATCCGGACTTACAGTCATAGATTGTGAGTCCGGTATTTTTTATATCACTCAATAAATAAGGGACATACTCTAATGGGTAAAATTATTGGCATTGATCTTGGCACAACGAACTCCTGTGTTGCAGTCATGCAGGGATCTCAGCCAACGGTTATCGAAAATTCTGAAGGTAATCGTACTACACCATCAATCATAGCCCTCACGAAAACTGGTGATCGTCTTGTAGGGCAGGCTGCAAAAAGGCAAGCTATTACAAACCCTAAAAACACGATTTTTTCAATAAAACGTTTTATGGGGCGTAAATACGAAGAAGTAACTAATGAAAAAAAGCTTGCACCATATGAAATAATTAATGAAAATAGTGAGGCTCGTGTAAAAATTAACGACAAGATATATTCGCCTCAAGAGGTTTCAGCAATGATTCTGCAGAAAATGAAACAGACTGCAGAGGATTTTCTTGGTGAAAAAGTTACCGAAGCCGTTATTACTGTTCCTGCATACTTCAATGATGCCCAAAGACAGGCAACCAAAGATGCTGGGCGTATTGCAGGGCTTGATGTAAAAAGAATAATCAACGAACCAACTGCTGCTGCTCTGGCATACGGCCTTGACAGAAAACAGGAAAGTGAAAAGGTTGCTGTTTTTGATCTTGGTGGAGGAACGTTTGATATTTCAATTCTGGAACTTGGCGATGGCGTTTTCGAAGTAAAATCAACAGATGGCGACACTCATCTTGGTGGTGATAACTTTGACCAGAACATTATTGACTATATCTCCGATGAGTTTAAAAAGCAGGAAGGAATAGATCTGCGTAAGGATCCCATTACCCTTCAGCGTTTGAAAGAAGCGGCAGAAAAAGCAAAAATCGAGCTTTCTTCAAGAACTGACACAGAAATTAACCTTCCATTTATTACTGCCACACAGGAAGGCCCGAAACACCTTGTGATTAATCTTACTCGAGCAAAATTTGAGGCTTTATGTGCTGACCTTTTTGACAAAATTCTTGACCCATGTCGCCGTGCTATCAAGAATTCGAAGGTTGATATGAAGGAGATCGATGAGGTTGTGCTTGTTGGAGGTTCAACACGCATACCTAGAGTACAGTCGCTGGTTAAGGATTTCTTTGGTAAAGAACCTAACAAAAGCGTAAATCCTGATGAAGTTGTTGCTATTGGTGCAGCCATTCAGGGTGGCGTTTTGAAGGGCGATGTTACTGATGTTCTTCTTCTGGATGTTACTCCCCTATCACTGGGTATCGAAACCCTTGGCGGTGTTATGACAAAACTTATCGATGCAAACACAACGATACCGACAAAAAAACAGGAGATTTTTTCTACCGCAAGTGATAACCAGACTTCTGTAGAGGTTCATGTTTTGCAGGGAGAGCGCCCGATGGCTGCAGATAACAAAACTCTGGGACGTTTTCACCTTGGTGATATTCCTCCTTCTCCTAGAGGCCTCCCACAGATTGAGGTCACTTTCGACATCGACTCAAACGGTATTCTTAACGTTTCTGCCAAGGATAAGGCAATAGGTAAGGAGCAGAGCATTCGTATTGAATCCAGCAGTAAACTCAGTGACGCTGAAATCAATAAAATGAAAGAGGATGCTAAAATACATGCCTCAGAAGATCAGAAACGCAAAGAAGAGATCGATACAAGAAACATTGCGGATTCACTGATTTTCAGTACAGAAAAACAACTGAAAGAACTCGGTGATAAAATTCCAGCCGATAAACGACCAGCGCTTGAAGGTTCACTGGAAAAACTCAAAGAAGCCTATAAAAACGGAACAATTGAGTCCATTAAATCCGCCATGGATGAACTCAACAAGGAATGGAGCGATATTGCTTCAAAACTTTACCAGTCACCAGGTCCAGATGCATCGCAGGCAGAACCGGAAGCACATACCGGTGGAAACGGAAAGCCTGGAAAAGGAAATACCGATGGTGAGGTGGAAAATGCCGAGTTCGAAGTAATTGACGGCAACAACAAGTAAACCTTTCTATACTGAGGTTTTTACCAAACAAAGGGATTCGTCATGAATCCCTTTGTTATTTAACCTTGTTTTGCTAATTTACCTCCTATTGAAGGGAGAACACCAGAGAGTGTTATTTTTGCAAAATTTAACCGTGCAAACAATGCAACCTCAATTGAGCCGTCCTTATACCGGCAAAAACCAAGTCAGAGTTGCCACATCAGGGCCATGGTCAGGCAACGCGGTTCATAAAGCAGAGAAATATTTTATTACCTCTGCAAAAAGAGATTATTACAACGACCTTCAAATCCAGATAAGCCCGTCCTCCGGACGCAGAAAGCTGTCCCCTACCAAGGAAATTATTAACAAAATAATCTCCGGTGAAATCGAACTTTTTGTGTTAACAACACAGCCTGATATCGGTATAGACATCAAAAAACTGGTGCTTGACAACGAAAACCGTTACGTCATAGACTTTGACAAAAGAGGGGTAAAGTGGACGATGAGAGACATCCCTGTCTTTTATGATTCTCTGCATCGCCAGCTTTGTGTAGAAATAGACAGGCGGACCTATAC
>SZXZ01000118.1 GCA_005843835.1 Chlorobium sp. | reverse complement strand
AGGGCAACTTCAACAAGTATACCGGCGTTGTTGATCTTAACGACAAAGACATCACCAAATCAAATGTCAATGTTTCTATTGATGCTGCTTCAATCAACACGAATGTTCAGAAGCGTGATGAACATTTGCGCAGTGCTGATTTTTTTGATGTTGCTAAATATCCGACGTTGACCTTTGTTTCAAAAAAATGGGCACGGGCGGCGAAAGGAGCCTTGAAGGTTACGGGTGATCTTACAATCCATGGCGTTACCCGCGAGGTGATGCTTAATGTGGCTCCGTTCTCAAAGGAAAGCAAGGATCCCTGGGGTAACTTCAGACGCGGTACTTCGGCAACCACAACTATCAACCGCAAGGATTACGGACTTGTCTGGAATCAGGCACTTGAAACGGGCGGAGTAGCTGTTGGCGAAGATGTTAACATTTCGCTTGAAGTCGAAATGGTTAAATCGCAGCCAAAATAAGACTTGACAATTTTTATAATCTGCAATAAGGGAGAACTGTGATGGGAGAGGTAATGCCGGCGGTTTTTTTTGGGCATGGCAATCCAATGAATGCAATTCAATCGAATACATACACCGAAAGCTGGGCAAGGTTTGCGGAAAGCATACCGCGCCCAAAAGCGATACTTACCATATCGGCTCACTGGTACGTTTCTGAAACTGCGGTTTCAGGTAGTGCCTTTCCTGAAACCATACACGATTTCTACGGGTTTCCGAGGGAACTTTTTGAGGTTACCTGGCCGGCTCTGGGTAGTCCTGAACTTGCGGAGCGTGTGCAGAAACTCCTGCAACCGCTTGGCGTTCGTTTTGATGCTCATCGGGGTCTGGATCATGGTACATGGGCAGTGCTCTGCCATGTTTTTCCGGATGCAGATATTCCGGTTGTTCAGCTTAGTATCGATGAGAGGAAGCCTGCGGAGTTTCATTATGAGCTTGGAAAGCTGCTCCAGCCGCTTCGTGATGAAGGCGTGCTGATAGTTGGTAGCGGCAATATTGTTCATAACCTTCGTGCCTATGCCTGGGATAATGAGAAGATAGCGCCATTCGACTGGGCACTTCGATTTGAATCTGCAGCGAGAAAACTTATGCTCGAAGGAAAAGATCGTGAACTTGCCGACTACTCAAGCATGGGAGAGGATGCACGGCTTTCGGTGCCGTCTCCTGACCATTATTTGCCGTTGCTCTATATACTGGGGTTACGCCGGGAGCATGAGCAGGTCAGCTTTCCGGTTGAGGGGATTGAGGGAGGGGCGCTTTCCATGCTTTCGGTCTGTATCGGCTGCGGGGACAAAAAGTGAGTAATTGAGCATTCAGTTCAATGAGATGATAACCTGTTTAATGACTATTGTTATGAACCAATACCGGATTGCAATTATTGTCGGAAGCATCAGAAAAGATTCTTTAAACCGTCGGCTTTCAAATGCCCTTGTCAAGCTTGCTCCGACTGAGTTCACCTTCAACCATGTGCAGATAAGCGATTTACCCCTGTACAATCAGGATGATGATGCAAACCAGGCTGAATCTGTCAAGCGGTTTAAACGTGAAATTAGTGATGCTAACGGGTTGCTTTTTGTGACGCCTGAGTATAACCGGTCAATACCTGGTGTGCTGAAGAATGCTCTCGACCATGCTTCGCGTCCCCATGGGGAAAATGTATGGGAAGGCAAGCCTGCAGGAATGATTGGCGTTGCACTTGGAGCGGCAGGCACTGCCCTGGCACAACAGCATCTTCGCAACATTCTTGCAAGTTTGGATGTGCCTACGCTCGGTCAGCCTGAAGCGTTCATTCAGGCAAGAGAGGGATTATTTGGTGAGGACGGCAGCATTGGTGCTGGGAGCAAACAATTTCTTCAAAACTGGGTCGACCGTTATGCTGGATGGATAAAACTGCATGTAACTGTAAACAGTGAGGTACGATAATGCTGCAAATACGAAAGGCATCTGAACGTGGGCATGCCGACCATGGGTGGCTGAACTCCTGGCATACCTTTTCGTTTGCGGATTATTATGATCCAAAGCATAAGGGGTTCAGGTCGCTGAGGGTCATCAACGATGATCGGGTTCAGCCGGGTATGGGATTTAATACGCATCCTCATCGGGATATGGAAATTATTTCATACGTTCTCGAAGGGGCTCTGGAGCACCGCGACAGCATGGGGAACACATCGGTCATCAGGCCGGGGGAGGTGCAGCGGATGAGTGCCGGAACTGGTATAACACACAGTGAGTTCAATCATTCCAAGTCGGAACTTGTACATTTTCTGCAAATTTGGATATTGCCGTCAACGAATGGATTGACGCCGGGATACGAGCAGAAATTTTTTGCTGACGAAGAAAAAAAGGGTGTGCTTCGCTTAATAGCATCATCGGATGGACGTAACGGATCTGTTACTATGCATCAGGATGCAAACCTGTATTCAGCTCTTGTGGAAGGTGGCGAGGAGATTGCCTATACTATACCGGCCGGACGGCATGTATGGTTGCATGTTGCACAAGGTACAGTCGTGGTAAATGGATATAAGCTTTCGGCTGGAGACGGTTTAGCTGCCACTGAAGAACAGCAGTTGTTGATTGCAGGAGACACAAAAGCAGAAGTCTTATTGTTCGATTTGGCCTGATGTGCAGCGGTCTATTGCGGGTTTGAAATTTATCTTTAGTTTTCTTTTGGAATTATTATCTTCAATTCGCTGATTCGCCGTTGGTTCAGCGACAGAGAGGCCCTTGTAGCTCAGTGGATAGAGCAGTAGTTTCCGAAACTAAAGGTCGGCAGTTCAAGTCTGCCCAAGGGCACAATAAGATAGATATTTCGGGGTGTGGCTCAGTTGGTAGAGTGCTGCGTTCGGGACGCAGAGGTCGTGGGTTCGAATCCCGCCACCCCGACTCCGGAGTGATTCCATTCCATTTCAAGATGTCTTTTAACCCCTGTAAAGTCAGGGGTTTTTGCTTTTGTGCCGGTTGCTGTTGTCTGCTGTTGTATGCTATAAGGGGTCTGATC
>SZXZ01000105.1 GCA_005843835.1 Chlorobium sp. | reverse complement strand
TGACAGGTCACAGAAATCACACCGCTGCATGCCGTACATCTGCTCCATCCAGCACCCCGTGGCGCTTTTATGCACCTCATTGACGTGATTAGGGTTTGATTTCATTATTTTGGCGGAGATATCCATCAGTTCCAGAATATCCTTTCGCCTTTGCTGATTTTCCACTCCCCAACTCATAACAGTGCTCCTGTTTACAATTGAATAATAAGAAGGGTTATCATGCCCGATACTTAATAATCGAATATAATGCTTTTTTAAAAAGAACACACTGTATCTGCCGCTACCCAAGGCTATAATGAAGAAGGAAAGCCAGGGAAAAGAGGTGATAAAATTAAGTTGGCATCAAGGCTTAAAAAAGAGTAACTTTGGGGCCGAAAGAGGCTCCTGTTCTACAGGTAGCGTTATGAATAAAAGCATTGCAACAAGATGATAATCTCTATGAAATCACGAGAAATCAGACAATCTTTTTTAGATTTTTTCGCTCACAAAGGTCATAATATTGTTCGTTCAGCTCCGGTTATTCCTGCAGACGATCCGACATTGCTTTTTACTAACGCCGGAATGAACCAGTTTAAGGACGTTTTTTTAGATAAAGGAACAAGGCCCTACCTGCGAGCTGCTGATACCCAGAAATGCATCAGAGCATCAGGCAAGCATAATGATCTTGAGGATGTCGGCAGGGATACCTACCATCATACCTTTTTTGAAATGCTGGGTAACTGGTCGTTCGGTGATTATTACAAGAAGGAAGCTATTACCTGGGCATGGGAGCTTCTTACCGGTGTCTGGCAGTTGCCGAAAGAGCGTCTTTATGCTACCGTGTACAACGACGATGAAGAGAGCTTTCAGATTTGGCAGAAACATACCGACATTGATCCGGAACATGTTATCCGTTTCGGAGAAAAAGACAATTTCTGGGAGATGGGTGAAACCGGTCCCTGCGGCCCCTGTTCAGAAATTCATATCGATCTTACAGAGGATGCTTCAGGCCGGGCTCTGGTAAATGTCGGGGATTACCGTGTTATCGAACTGTGGAACCTTGTATTTATTCAGTATAACAGGCAAAGCGATGGCCGTCTTGAGCCTCTTCCTAAAAAACATGTCGATACCGGCATGGGTTTTGAAAGGGTAGCCGCAGTAATGCAGGGTAAAAGCTCAAACTACGATACTGATGTTTTCAAACCTTTATTCGATCGTATAACCGAAATTACAGGTGTTGCTTATCGGGCATCAATGGATGATCCCCTTGATATAGCGATGCGCGTTATTGCCGATCATGCTCGTACCTTGACTTTTGCGCTTTCTGATGGCGCCATGCCTTCAAATGAGGGACGCGGATACGTTCTTCGCCGTATTCTTCGTCGCGCCTTGCGTTATTCAAAAAAACTCGGTTATAACGAGCCGATTCTTCATCAGCTTGTAAGTACGCTTGCCGATTCGATGGGCGATGTTTTTCCTGAATTACAGAAGCAGCAGGAAACGGTAAAAAAAATAATAAAGGCCGAAGAAGAGAGTTTTATTGTTACTCTCGACCGGGGAATTGAAATATTCAACGATGTTATCGAAAAAGTCAGATCATCAAACACGACAGTCATTAATGGTCAGGATGCCTTCAAGCTTTACGATACGTATGGTTTCCCATTCGATCTGACTCGTCTTATGGCAGCTGATGTCGGTTTTCAGGTTGATGGAGAGGGTTTTGAGCACTGCATGCAGGCGCAGAAAACCATGGCAAGAACCGACCGCAAGGAAAAACAGCAGGTACAGGATGACGGAACAACCTGGCTCTGGTTCAATGACGTGCATCGTACTCTTTTTTCCGGGTACGATCAGCTTGAACTTCCTGTACATATTACCGGCATCAAGCATGCGAGCGGCAAGCTTCTCATGGTACTTGATCAAACCCCGTTTTACCCTGAAAGCGGTGGTCAGGTTGGCGACAGGGGTTGGATAGAGAGTGGCAATTATCGGTTTCAAGTGTCCGATACCCTCAAGGATGGAGATGCCATTATACATGTCATCAGTGCTGTTTTCGACAAAATTCTTGATACAGCAGTTTCACCTGATGATCTGTCGATTGAAAGTGAGCAGCTTGTTGCTGAAGCCTCTGTAGACAGGCATCTGCGTCTGGATACCGAGAGAAATCATACCGCGACTCATTTGCTCCATGGATCTCTTCGCAGAAAATTGGGACAGCATGTCCAGCAGAAAGGATCATTTGTTACTGCCGAACGCCTTCGTTTCGATTTCAGTCATTTTTCCAAACTGACCGACGAGGAGATAGAGGCAATTGAAGCAGAAGTTAATGAAGATATCAGAACGTCCGAACAGGTAGTCAAGCACGCGGATATTCCTTATGACGATGCAATAGCAAAAGGTGCTCTTGCTTTTTTTGGCGACAAGTATGCAGACCTTGTCAGGGTAGTTGAAGTACCGGGGATATCGGTTGAGCTATGTGGAGGCACTCATGTTGATAATATCGGCAGGATTGGACTGTTTAAAATAATCAGCGAATCCTCAGTGGCATCGGGAGTCCGGCGTATTGAGGCTTTGACAGGCAAGGCCGCCGAAAATCTTTTATGGAAGGAATACCACGAGTTGCAGCAGGTTCGCCATCTGCTGAAAGCAAAGTCTGATGAGCCGGTAACTGGCAGGATTGTTGAGCTTATAGATGCTAAAAAGGAGTTGGAAAAACAGCTTTCAGACAGCAGAATCAGCACACTGCTCAAAACGCTTGAACATGATCTTGACGCTTCAGTCGAAATAAGAGGGTGCAAGCTTATGGCACAAATCGCTGAAGATGCCGATGCCGATGCTCTGCGTCAGGCGGCTATGGCTCTACGCGAAAAAATGCCTTATGCAGCGGGCCTAGTGTGCAGTGTTGAAGATGGAAAAATATCGCTTGTCAGTTTTGCTTCTGACAAAGCCGTTAAAGAGTTTGGTCTTGATGCTTCAAAACTTATTCGCGAGGCAGCAAAGCATGTGCAGGGGGGCGGAGGTGGCAAGCCCGAATTTGCGACTGCCGGTGGCAAAAACATTGCAGGAATCCAGGAAGCACTTGCTGTGTTCACTTCATTGGCCAAAGCTCAGATAGATGGGTGACAGCAGGGACAATCAGTAAAGGGGAATTATTCCCAATACGTACTAACTCGGTGGATAATGAGATACAATAGATGAAACGCAAGCTGCTTGTTCCCCGAGAAGATGTCGAATGGTTTCCGGTTATTGATTCATCACTCTGTAACGGGTGTGGCGACTGTCAGGAGTTCTGCAAGCCCGGGGTTTTCAGCCTTGGTGAGCCTGAAGGGGTAAAGCGGCCGAAAATGATTGTGTCCAAGCCTTATAACTGCGTTGTGTTGTGTTCAAGATGTCATCCACAATGCACTTCAGGAGCAATCAGCCTGCCTCTCCAGAAAGATTTCGAGCATTTTGTAGAGTATGTTGACTGATAGAGAGGTCATCTCTGTCCCTGAATCCCATCAGGTAAAGAATTGCATCCAGTCCCAGGGTTGAAATAGCCTGTTTCGCGCTTTCTCTCACAATTGGTTTCGCTCTAAAGGCAATACCGAGTCCCGCTTTTCCAAGCATTGGCAAATCATTGGCACCGTCGCCAACTGCAATGGTTTGTTCAAGCCGGATATTTTCCTTTTTTGCAATAAGTTCAAGCAGTTCAGCCTTCCTGTTACCATCTACAATCTGGCCTATTACCTTCCCGGTCAAGCGCCCCTCAACAATTTCGAGAGTGTTTGCATACACATAATCGATATTGAGCTTTTTTTGAAGAAAATGGCCGAAATAGGTGAACCCGCCCGAAATAACAGCAGTTTTAAAACCAAGGTTATGCAAATTATGGAAGAGCGTTTCGGCACCTTCTGTAAGTTGCAGCCTTTTGGCAATAGTTTCCAGGACATGTTCATCAAGCCCCTCCAACAAGGAAACTCTTCGAAGCAGACTTTCTGAAAAATCTAGCTCTCCACGCATAGCTTGCTCCGTTATTGTCGAAACCTCCTTGCCTACCCCTGCTTCACAGGCAAGTTCGTCGATCACTTCAGAAGTAATCAATGTAGAGTCCATATCGAACACAACCAGTCTTCGGTTACGTCTGAAAATATTGTCTTCCTGAAAAGCTATGTCAATACCAAGACTGTCAGTAATCGCCAGCATCTCTTCACGGAAACGATTCTCGTTGACGAGCGTCCCCCTGATGGAGAACTCAACACAGGCTTTGGTGTTTCCCGTGTGTCCATTTTCAAGGGGAATACGTCCAGAAAGCCTGTTTATGGTATCGATGTTAAGATTATGCGAAGCAACGATCGACGACACCCGTTCAAGTTGTTCAGCTGTTATTCTTCTTGCGAGCAGCGAAAGCAGATATCTAGGCTTTCCCTGTTCCAGCACCCATTCATCATACTCTGTATCGGATACCGGTGTAAAGGTAATCTGGATGCCAAGTGTATGAGCACAAAAAAGCAAATCCTTCAATATCGGAGAAGAGGCGGACTCTTTGGGGACCTCTACCAGCATCCCCAGCGAAAGATGGTTATGAATAACCGCTTGACCGATATCCAGCACCGGTATCCTGTAACCAGAAAGAATTGATGTTATTTTCGACGTCAGGCCAGGTTTATCCGGACCTGTAATATTGATAAGGAGAAGTTCTCTCATATCTGGTAAAAAGTTAAAGAGGTTCGTGCTATTTACTGATAAATCCCCACTTTCCGGCTTCGTCATCACCAATTCTTACCGCAGCGAGGCCTTGTGAAAATTTACCAACAGCATCAAATTGAGGATTAATCACCATATTCCCTCGCTTGTCAATAAATCCCCATTTTCCATGAACACCACCAACCCTGACACCAGCAAGACCGTTAGAAAAACCCCCTGCCCCGTCAAAGTTCAGGTTGATAACCATTTTCCCCTGTTTATCAATAAACCCCCACTTGCCAGTTGTTCCGTCTCCAATTCTTACAGCAGCTAACCCCTCTGAAAATCGGGATGCTTTATCAAATTGTGGATTAATGACAATCTTTCCCTGTTTATCAATTCCCCCCCACTTTCCCTGGTTTTTACCGCCAACCCGGATTAAAGCAATACCATCTGAAAAAGGCTCAGCAAAATCAAAGAGCAGGTTGATAACCGTTTTCCCTTGTTTGTCAATAAACCCCCATTTCCCCGATATTTCACTCCCTGCTCTACAAGGAGCCAGACCTTCTGAAAAGTCACCAACAAAATCGAATTGGGGCGGGATTACCTGTGCGCCCTGTTTGTCGATAAACCCCCATTTTCCTGAAATTGCATCACCAACTCTGATAGCAGCAAGACCTTCTTTAAAATTGTTTTCAGCGTCGTACTGTGGTTTAATCGCATTTTTCCCGCGCCTGCCAATAAATCCATACTGACCGGTATATGCATCACCATCTCTCATTAAAGCCAGACCATCCAGAAAGTTACCCACAAAAAAGAATTGTTGGGTAATGACATTTTTCCCCTGCTTGTCAATAAACCCCCATTTCCCGCATGTTTCGTCACCAATTCTAACAGCGGCGAGACCTTCAGAAAAATCATGCACTTCGTCATATTTTGGGACAATAGTCAATTTTCCCTGCAGGTCAACAAATCCCTGTTTCGCAGCAATTGAATCACCAACTTTTATAGCAGCTAAACCCTCTTTAAACTCTGCGACAGCAAAGAATTGAGGCGTAATGACAATTTGGCAGGTTTTATCAACTGAATATTCAGGCGTACCCCCGTTACATGCCGACAGAAGGCTTGTAAGGCAAATGATTAAGAGAGATATTTGAAGGTACCCAGCTGATTTCATTAGAAATGGAATTTGATCATGTCAAACGAGGACGTCGTCCAATCAAATACTCAATGTGTATCTTGAGAGGGCACATAGCATAAAACATCGAATGCTAGTTATTGGAAAAACCTGATCATTGTCAAGTTGAACCATTTGATGCGCAGTGTTTGTACGTATATGCAGCATGGTTCCTTTTCCATTAAGATGAGCAAGAAGATAATCAGAAATATTTTCAAACAAGGTCGTCAATGTGTAAAAACATACCCAAGCAAAACCTTGCTTCAAATGTTTTTGATACACCAACCAAAGCCAAGTTCCATGAAGCACTGCTGCTTCATCAACAAGGAAAGCTGCTGAAGGCACAAGCGCTTTACGAAGATATACTGAAATTACAACCCAGGCATTTTGACTCTTTACACCTGTTGGGTGTTATAGCATGCCAGACAAATAATCTCCCTAAGGGTTTGGAATTGATCGGACAGGCCATAGCACTTAACCCCGAAAATCCAGTTTTTTATAGCAATCAAGGCAATACCTTTCAGGCGCTTATGCAATTCGAATCTGCTATTGCAAGTTATAACCAAGCCATAACTCTTAACCCCGATTATGCAGAGGCATACAATAACCGTGGCAGTGCTTTTCAAAAAATAAAACAATTTGACAATGCAATTGAGAATTATAACCGAACCATTTCGCTGAAACCTGATTACGCAGATGCGTATTACAACCGAGGCAGTGCACTCCAGGAACTCAAGCGATTTGCCGAGGCAGTTAGGAGTTATGACCGGGCAATAGCGTTAAATCCCGACTTTACTGACGCCTACTACAACCGAGGTAATGCGCTCAAAGAACTGAAACTACTTGAAGATGCTGTTAAAAGTTATGACCAGGCCATTGCCCTGAATCCTGACCATGCTGAGGCTTACTTGAATAAATCATTGACTTTTCTTTTGGGAGGAGACTATGATAATGGTTGGGCATTGTACGAATGGAGATGGAAACAAGAAAAATCTCCGTCCATTCAAAAAAGAAACTTCACGCAACCCCTATGGATAGGTAAAGAATCCCTAATCGATAAAACTATCGTGCTTCATAGTGAACAAGGATTTGGTGATACAATCCAATTTTGTAGATACTCCAAGTCAGTTGCTGAATTAGGTGCCCGAGTCATTATGGAAGTTGAACAGCCACTTGTACGATTACTCCAGGACCTCCCCGGAGTATCTGATGTACTTGCTAAAGGCAGTAGTATTCCCCCTTTCGATTACCATTGTCCGTTATTGACTTTGCCATTAGTATTCAGGACAAACATACAATCAATACCGTATGCAGAAAAATACTTACGAAGCAATACAAGCAAGCGGTCATATTGGGCAAGTAAGTTAGGCGACATTAAAAAACCGCTGGTCGGGTTAGTTTGGAGTGGTAGTCCGATGAATAAGAATGATAATAATCGAAGTATCTTCCTCGCTGAATTTATCCAGAACCTGCCTTCATATTGTCAGTATATCAGCCTTCAAAAGGAAGTTAAAGATATCGACAAAAAAACGCTCGAACGAAATTCAAGCATTCGCCACTTTGGTGATGAATTGAATGACTTTGCTGATACAGCAGCACTCTGTGAACTTATGGATATAGTTATAAGCGTCGATACTGCCATTGCACATTTAAGCGGAGCGCTGGGAAAGGAAACATGGGTATTACTGCCATTCTCCCCGGACTGGAGATGGTTACTTGACCGAAATGATAGTCCCTGGTATCGAAGTGTAAAACTTTACAGACAGCCAGCCATCGGAGACTGGGATAGTGTTCTTTCCGATGTCAGTGACGAGTTAGCAAAAATAAATGACAGCCAGACGTCATTAAATAAATAGCATATTAGATTGACGATTACTCATACTCAAAAATGCATTTAACTGTAAGGTGTTATAGTTTTAATTTCTTTCAATTTATTGGGTTTTATTATGATTATTGAGGATGTGTCAAGGACAATTACTTTTATTTCATCAAATTTCCCGTTATTGATCTTTGTATTGACTTTAACGGGGGTAATGATAGGGAAGTTTAAATATAAGACATCGATTTTGGCTTCTCTTGAAAAGATTGCATTTGAACAAGAGAAAAATAGAAGAGAACAGAAGCAGGAAGAGTTTAAGAAAAGTATAACAAACAGATATATTGAATTAGGTAATTCTCTTTTAAATGTTTCAAATCTTGAGGTGGCTAAAACTGAATTTGAAAATGCAATAAAGATAGATCCTTTAAATACTGATGCACAGTTAGGTTTAATCAAATCTGAGATTTTTTATTCAACTAAAAATGGTATTTATAATGCGGAAGTATCTAGAAAGAAAATAGAACTTATTTTAGAGGAAAAACCATCTGATCCCCATGCTTGCTCTTTTTTAGGTGATGTATACAATTCCCTTTTTACAGATGAACATGCGGACATAGCGTTAGAACTATATAATAAAGCTATTTCATTTGATGATAAAATTGCAACAGCATATTTCGGTATTGGAAGTATAAATGATAGACGGGGAAAGCTTGATGATGCGTTAAGTTGGTACACAAAGGCTTATAACTTATCTCAATGGAATCCTTTCTATGCAAATAGTATTGCGTATCAATGTCTTCAAAGAAAGCAATATAAAGAGGCTGTTAAAAAATATGAATTAATCTTAAGAATACAAGGCGACTTTATAATTCCATATTATAATATATCAAACTGTTATAGGATTCTTGGTAATTTTGAAATTGCACATTCATATCTGCTATGTTTGCTGGATTTGTTGGAAAATAATAAAATAACTTCTCTAAATTATAATCGTGGGGCGTGGTTTTATAATGTATATTCTGAAAATATACTAATTAATAATATTGAAGAAAAAAAATGTTGGGCTTATTATGGTATGGCATTAACAAATTATCTATTAGATGATAATGTTAATACAAATAAATATATTGAGCAGGTTAAATTATTACAGATTCAAGAAGTTGAATGGATTAAAATAATAGTCCGTTATGAAATCGATTTATTAATAAATGAACAACCGCAATTAAAGTCAAAACTTGATCATTATAAGATTGATATTTTGCGGTAAGTTAAGATTATATGTAAATCTAAGGATTGCTAATTTGAAGGAGGAAATTTTAAA
>SZXZ01000116.1 GCA_005843835.1 Chlorobium sp. | reverse complement strand
TTCCGTTCGTATCAGGCATTGCAGACATGTACAGTCGTTACATAATTATTCAGGTAAAACTAAGAATGCCCTGTTCGTTAACAATAAGGTCGAGAGGCTGGTCCCATGGATCGAGAGGAACGCTGTCAACCATTTGAAAACTGTACGCAAGGCCGATGCGACAGGGAAAAATTCCTTTTTGAGAAAGCCGGTGCAAAAAAAAGTCATAAAAACCTTTGCCGAATCCGAGACGGTACCCTTGCGGATCGAATGCCAGAAGCGGCAGCAGGATAACATCAAGTTCGGTTTCGTCTATTATTACAACATGTTCCGGTTCCGGTTGACCATACGTTGCCGGGAGAACGGGATCACCTTTACAAAAAGCCGCCGCATGGAGCATGCCATCCCTGATAACCGGAACCGAAAGCTGCTTATGCATTGCGGAGAGTCCGTCAAGTATTGCGTCAGTGGCAACTTCCGTGTGAGAACGAATGGGCAGATACAGATTGATATGGTGTGCACTGATAATTTCGGGCAAACCAAGGACAAAACCTGCAACAGCGTTGCTCATGGTTGTATAGGCCGACTCAGAAAGTGAACGCCTCATGGATATCATTCGCGATCGCAGTGCTGCTTTTGCGGCGGTAATGTTTTTAACCTGTTCCATGGCAGTCCACCCCTTTTTACTCTCGTGCCAGCCGGCAAGAGTTGTACTATTCTATGAACCTGTGAAGTGTTTGATAAAGCCTCCAAGTATAATAAGTTCAATAACTCATATATTTACAATCACTCTTTCAATTTTTACTATAAAAAACCTTTTCTGAACCGATTGGCTAGAGATCTCCGATGGATGATTTCGTTGAAATGGCTTACGGGTTTTCACATGTCCGTTGTTTCTTGCCGGGCTGGTTGTTCTGAAATCAAACCCTAAATCGATACAAAAGAGCGCATGATTTATAGTATATTCCGGCTCATGTTCCCACTCCTCGGTCTGGCACTATAAAAAGAGCAACCGGTATGAGATTTTAAACCTGATGATAACCATCTCTTCATAAAGGATATGCATAAAGATACACGCTGGCCTAAGACTATTAAAAGTGCAACTGAACGATTCATTGCCCATATGAGCGAAGAACAAAAGCAAAAACTTCGGGGAGCCCGTAAAGAAGAGCTTGGGAAGTTTAATTTTGGAATGGGAGTATCTATTCGTAATAAATTTGGACTTTCGGACGGTAATGATGCCTTGATGAAAGCGTGCGCCCTGACACAGCAAGGTGATTCCTTTAATATATTTTACCGTGATGATGCGGACAGCGCTGCCGGTATTATTATTGAAGCTGTATGGAAAGAGCTGGAGAGTGCAGCTTAAACGGAAGTACTCAGGACTCAGGACTCAGTGCTGAGTTGTTAGAATTGATGTTGGGGTTCAGGACTTACCCCAACCTACAATTTTCGTTTATTTCTGCTTTTTTTAGTACATCGGATATCAGCGAGATTAACTCGTTTTTATCGATGGGTTTGGTGATGAAGGCATCGCAGCCTGCGTCTCGGGCTTTTGCTTTGTCTTCTTTTGATGTAAATGCTGATTGGGCGATTATCGGCAGATCGGGGCGTTGCTGCTTGATGAGCTTTGTGGCCTCAAAACCGTTCATGATCGGCATTTTGATATCCATCAGCACCAGGCTGATTTCGGGATGATGGCCCACTATCTCCACGGCTTCCCAGCCGTTTTCGGCGCAAAGAATATTCAGGTTTTGCCCTTTCAGGTTTTTTTTAAGCAGGATAGTACTCAGATCATCATCTTCAGCTATCAGAACCGTCAACGCTTGTGGTTCATCGGACGGGTGCATGAAGGCTGGGACAGACGTTACAGGTGAACTTACGGGGTTATAGGGCAGGGTGAAGGTAAAGTTGCTGCCTGCGCCTTCTGATGACTCCACCCTGATGGTACCGCCAAGTATTTCAACTAATGCCTTTGATATACTTAACCCCAAGCCAGCACCTTCGTGATCGCGGGTCAGGGAGTTGTTTACCTGATGGAATCGCTCAAAAATTCTCTCTTTTTTGTTTATGGGGATACCTATACCTGAATCGATGACATAAAATTCAAGGATTTTGTCTTTTCTGGTGTAGCCGAAATCAATACCGCCTTTACTGGTGAACTTCAAGGCATTCTGAATCAGATTTGATAAAATCTGGGTCAGCTTGGCGCAATCTGTTTTGATGTAGCTTTCGTTGTCGGGGAGTCCTGAGGTATGGGTTAAACGTAATCCCCTTTTATCGGATTCCGGCTTAAAAAAAGCCTGAAGCTCATGTAAAAGCCCATTTACCGTTGTTTTTGCAATCTGAAGCTTTGCTTCTTTAGCGTCGAGACGGGAAATATCCATAAGATCATTGATGAGGCCTAGCATTCGCTTGCCACTCTTATGGATCAGCGCAATATATTCGGTCTGTTCCTCACCGGTTAAATGAGGATCTTTCAACAATTCGGTAAAGCCGAGAATTCCATTCATCGGCGTGCGTATTTCGTGGCTGATATTGGCCATGAATGCCGATTTTAAACGGTCGCTTTCCTCTGCCCTGTCTTTTGCCTCCAACAAATCATGCAGGGTGTTTTGAAGCTGATCCTCAGCCAGTTTGCGTGCAGTGATATCGATATGGGTGCCGAGAACCCGTAAAGGTTTTCCTTCATCAGTAAATTTGGATAACTTGCCTCGATCGAGCACCCAGATCCAATCGCCGTTTTTATGTTTCATCCGGCATTCGCATTCATAAAAGTCCAACTCACCGTTGAAATGTTTTTCTGCAAGGAGCGATGACTTTTTAAAATCGTCCGGGTGGGACAAATCTTTCCACGTCTGAATACTCACTGGGGCCAGTTCTTCCTGGGTGTATCCAACAATTTCACACCATCGTTTATTGACAATGGCTTCACCAGTCGGGATATTCCAATCCCAGGTTCCGATCTGTGCGGCATCGATGGTTGCTTCAAAGCGGCAACCGATTTCGTGGGCTTTTGATTCAGCAAGCCTGCGTTCTGTGATGTCGATAATTGTGCCTATATAGAAGTCCACTTTACCAGTTTCGCTCATTAAAGGCTTGCCACGGGACAAAAGCCAGTGAATGGAGCCGTCCGGGTAACAGATCCGATATTCAAAATTCAACTCAGTGCCGTTGCGGGCGGCGGATAAAACCTTTTCAATTACCATTTCCCGGTCTTCGGGATGGATAACTTCAGCCCATAATTTGAAGGTTGGATTTTCGTCACGCGGTTCCAATCCGCACAAGACCCAAAGCTCATCGGACCAGATATTCTCATTGGTTTGCATATTCCATTCCCAAACGCCGGCTTGTGCAGCATCCAGGGCCTGGCTTAATCTTTTTCTGGTCTCAATGAGTTTTTTATCGATGTGTTTACGAACGGAGATATCCCAAATGAGACCAATTATTCCTGACTGGGAATCGTCCTCGAAATACTGCAGATTGATTTCACCGTAAAAAAACGAACCGTCTTTTCTCTTGAACCTGTAATCAACAATTTTTTTTACCGCTTTTTCCCGCATTGTATTGTTGAACATTTTCAACGTCGCAGACTTGTCCTCTTCCAGCAGGTATTCGAAAAACGAATGGCCAGTAACTTCATCTGGCAAATAACCAAACATTTTTTCTACAACGGGTGACACATACATAACCATGCCCGTCTCGTTGACAACAAATGCCAGTTCGGAGATCTGTTCTGCGATGGAACGAAATTTCTGTTGACTTTTTTGAAGCTCTTTTTCAGCTTTTTTTTGCGCTTCGGTGTGCCAGTTCAGACTCTGTGCTATCTCAGATTGCGCTTGAAGGAGTTCCTCCTGCTGAATTTCAAGTTCGATATTATGAATTGTGAGTTCCTGGATCATCCGCTGCATTGCCTCGGGTGAGGATGTAGTGCTGAGTGCTGAGGGGCCGGTGCTGAGGTTTTTTTGCTTCAGGCGCTCTTCAGCGCGAGCCCTCAGATTACTGGAGGTATCGGGGGTACTGTTGAACTGCTTCTCTGGCATCGCTGTTGAAAAAAATGGGGGACTATCATAGCTTGCCCCGTAATTTCTTCTTTTTTTTGAGATTTTACTACTACATATTAATTTTTTAGAGCGTTGTTGGGGTTCAGGAATCACCCCAGCCTACGAGTGTGGTGAGGTGGATAGGAGGTAGAATGCGGAGAGTGTGTGGTCGGTGTTGGTCTTATGATTGCTCAGCCATAGTTTTTGTCTTTCCTGCCCGATGTTCAGACAATGCCTCACCTGCCATTTTTTCAAG
>SZXZ01000058.1 GCA_005843835.1 Chlorobium sp. | reverse complement strand
GATGATTTTTAACGAAACTCATGAGTAATGTGTTTTACGTGACCGGAGGCGCGCGGAGCGGTAAAAGCTCTTTTGCCTTGCAGTTAGCTGACCGGTATACAAAAAGGGTTTTTTTGGCTACTGCGGAACCTTTTGACCAGGAGATGCAGCAGCGCATCGGAAAACATCAGGCGGAAAGGGGGGAGCGTTTTATCACGGTTGAAGAACCGCTCTATCCTGAGCAGGCTTTCAAACAACTACCTGCTGGTACTGAGGTTGTGCTTCTCGACTGTTTGACCGTATGGGCTGGAAATCTTATGCATGCTTTTGATGCAGATGACGAGATCAAAACAAGGATAAACTTTTTCCTTGACGCATTGCGTGCTCCCCCATGTGATATTATACTTGTTTCCAATGAAGTCGGTATGGGTATTGTTCCGGAAAATCCCATGGCCAGAAGGTTTCGTGATATAGCCGGTATATTGAACCAGAATGCAGCTTCAATCGCGACAGAAGCCTATCTGCTTTGCAGTGGCCTGCCCTTACGCTTGAAGTAGCAGGAAAACTGATAACATTTTATAAGTAAAACTATTATGCAGAACGAGTTACAGCAATTGTTACATCGTATCCAGCCTGTTGATAAGTCCATAAGTGCAGCTGCCCGGGCACATCTTGATGATCTTACCAAACCCCGGGGAAGTCTTGGTCGGTTGGAAGAGATTGCATTAAAATATGTTCTGGCGAAAGGTTCATTGAAACCTGTTCTTTCTAAAAAGAAAATTTGCTGTTTCGCCGCCGATCACGGGGTGGCTGCAGAAGGCGTGTCTGCATTTCCGGCTGAAGTTACCCCACAGATGGTTTATAACATGCTCAATGGGGGAGCTGCAATTAACGTTTTGACACGTCATGCAGGTGTCGATCTTGATGTAGTGGATATGGGCGTTAATCATGATTTTCCTGATATTCCGGGGCTAGTCAAAAGAAAAGTCAAGCCGGGCAGCGCCAACATAGCCATTGGTCCTGCCATGACTGAAGCAGATGCTCTGCAGGCATTACTCATCGGTGCAGAACTTGCTTCAAATGCTCATGCTGCCGGTTACCATATTCTTGGTACAGGTGAAATGGGTATTGCGAATACCACTCCCGCAACAGCACTCTATTCCGTCCTGCTTGATGTGCCGGTCGAAAGCATCACAGGCAGAGGAACCGGTATTGATGATGAGCAATTGAAGCATAAAATTTCAGTTATTAAAAAGGCTATCGAGGTAAATATGTTGCGCTCGGCAACTCCCTTCGGAACACTTGCGGCCCTTGGCGGTTATGAAATTGCAGCAATAACCGGGTTTATACTGGGTGCTGCGGTATGCAGAGTTCCGGTTGTTGTAGATGGTTTCATTTCATCATCAGGAGCTGTTGTTGCCCTTAAGCTCTGTCCAGCAGTTGACGACTATCTCTTTTTCAGTCATCTATCCAGCGAACAGGGTCACAGAACTGTCATGCAAAAGCTGGGAGCCAGGCCGATTCTTGATCTTGATCTTCGTCTTGGTGAAGGAACAGGTGCAGCACTCTCCATACAGGTAATCGAAGGAGCGCTGAAAATATATAACGAAATGGCAACCTTCAGCGGGGCACATGTCAGCGAAAAAAGTTTAGAATAAACAGATGCTTTGTGGGTTAGTTACAGCATTAAGGACATTGACGGTACTGCCGGTGCCGGGAAAGGACACCAAAACATTCAGTAACTCCCTTTACTGGTTTCCTATGGTGGGTCTTCTTCTCGGGCTTTTTCAAGCCGGAGTAGGGTATGCCGTATATATAGCAGGGTGGAATGAACTTTCAGCTGCGCTTGTTGTGCTCAGCGGGGTAGCCATAACAAGGGGAATGCATGCTGACGGCCTTGCCGATATGGCAGACGGATTTTGGGGGGGAAAATCAAAAGAATCCTCACTTCGTATCATGAAAGACCCAAACATCGGGTCGTTCGCTGCTCTTGCTCTTTCGGGAATGATGCTTCTAAAATGGATAGCCGTCTTAAAACTTGCAGGTTCAGGTACTTTCGGAGTTATTGCCGGCGGTGTACTCCTTGCCCGCTGGGTACAGGTTCTCCTTGCTTCATCTCTCTCTTATGCCCGAAACGAGGGTGGTACAGCGCAATCTTTTGTGAATGGAGCAGGGTGGAAACACATTCTTCTTACCTCTATCCTGACGCTTACATGTCTGTATCCTCTTCTCCAATTTTCCCTCTATCCCTTTGTTCTTGAAGTTTTAACAGCCATAGCAGCCGGATTGCTGATCGGCATCTTAAGCTACCGTAAAATCGGTGGAGTAACCGGTGATGTTTTAGGAGCCGCGAGTGAGGTGACTGAGGTCCTGGTCTGGATTACCGGGGCCGTGCTACATTACCAGCATTAACATTCTACTATTCTACTGATAATATGTTGTTTGGTAGAATTTCTTTTTGTATCATCACATGAACACTTGTTCATATATAAATCAGGAAAAGGATGCCGCACCACGAAAATGACCGATGTGAGGATACATGCTTTCATCCTAAGCTGGTTGAATCGGTAGCAAAGGGATTACTTGGTCGCAAATCTGCCGAAGAACTTGCTCAGCTATTTAAAGCCCTTGGAGACCCTACACGAGTCAGAATTCTCAATGCCCTCTACTTGTCGGAGCTCTGTGTTTGCGATTTAACCGATCTGCTCGGTATGAACCAGTCGGCGGTGTCGCATCAGCTCAGGGTCTTGCGGGACGCTCGCATTGTCAAATCGAAAAAAATGGGCAAAAATGTCTTGTACGGTCTTGACGATGAGCACATTTCCGGCATTATATCTCTTGGTTCGGAACATGTCAGGGAACTCAGGCAGTAACCTTTCTTTTTTGTTTGTTTTATATATGAATATATAATCATATGTAGATATGTAATATCAACAATCAGAGTATTATGCAGGGAATTCAAGATATCATTATTGCTGTTTTGACGGCATCATGGGCTGTGTTGATGGAGTCGGCTCCGTTTGTTCTGCTCGGCTCACTTGTAGCTGGTTTTCTAAAGGCTTTTCTGCCTGAAAATTTTGTTGCCCGCCATCTTGGAGGGAACACTATCTTGTCCATTTTTAAAGCTGCCGCACTGGGAGTGCCTTTACCTCTTTGCAGTTGTGGAGTTTTGCCTGCCGCAGCAGGGCTTAAACAACAAGGAGCAGGAAAGGGTGCAATCGCCTCATTTTTGATATCAACACCTGAAACCGGTGTTGATTCCATTGCGGTATCCTATGCTCTTCTTGATCCAATCATAACGATTATCCGGCCGGTAACGGCGTTTTTAACCGCAGTGGCAGCAGGTATAGCGGTGTCTTTTACAGAGAAGTTTTTTGAAAGCGACAGAATTGAGTTGGCAGAGGATGCCGATAAACCGGTTGCCTTATGCAAATCCGGATGTTGCAGCAGTCATGCAATGCAGCCGGTGGAACCGCCAGCAATGGAAAAACTTCGGAAAGGATTGCAGTTTGCGTTTGGTGACCTTCTAAAAGATATCGGGGGTTGGCTTTTTGTAGGTATTCTTTTAGCAGGTCTTATATCAGTTTTTCTGTCGCCGGAAATTGTAAGTCATTTCCTTTCGAACCAGTATTATTCGATGCTGCTGATGCTTGCGATTTCCGTACCGCTCTACGTCTGTGCAACTGCCTCGACCCCTATAGCCGCAGCTCTAGCCCTTAAAGGTATTTCCCCGGGTGCAGCGCTGGTATTTCTCCTTGCAGGACCGGCAACAAACGCAGCCTCTTTGGCCGTAATATCACGTCTGATCGGACGAAAGGCAATGGTTGTTTATATTGTGGTCATTGTACTGATGTCCTTTCTTGCCGGCATGGGTCTTAATCTTCTCTACTCATCACTTGGTATCAGCATAACCGGGTGGTTGACAACACCTGCTCAACAAGAAAACGGACCGTTTTCCGCAGTGGCCGCAGTGGTACTGATTATTCTTGTATTGAAAGCCTCAATGCCGATTAAAAAAACTTCACTTGTGTCGTAACGACTAATTGTTCACCCATGTAAATTGAACAATTACTTGCGAAGGTTGAATAAATCCTATGATCATTGCTGATGCCTAAAGAAGTATATTAAGGGTAAGATAAAGAGCATATATTTCTGACAAATCAAGAGAGTTTATCGCCTCTGAATCTGAAAAAGTTTTTTTTTGTCTTGCAGCAGCTTATTTACACTTGAAATTTTTGAGCGTATCAACAGGTGTGAACAAAAAGAGTAAACCTAAAAGGAACACCAAATAAAACCAGGAGATTTCAGATGGACCTTACAACACCGTATGCGTTCGGAAAAACAGTGAGCATGTCCTGTGCTGAAGCACAGCTGAAGGTTCGCGAAGAACTGGCAAAGGAAGGTTTCGGTGTACTCACAGAAATCGATTTCAGAAAAACATTTACAGAAAAGCTCCAGAAGGACTTCCGGGAATACACCGTTCTCGGGGCCTGTAATCCATCGATAGCGTATGAAGCCATAACCCAGGAACTCAATCTCGGAATACTTCTCCCATGCAATGTTATTATTTATTCTAGGGATGATGGCAGGACTGCTGTTATGTTCATGGACCCGATTGCAAGGTTTTCCTTTATAGGGAACCCGGAGATAGAGGAGTTTGGGATAAAAGTTACAGCAAAACTTGAACGTGTTCTGGAAGCGCTTTAACGACAAGCATCATGTACCCAGTTACTTCAAAATATCTCAGTAATATCCACTCTTCTTTATTTCTCGATCATTTATCATGTAAAATGGAGGATGCATAGCATGAATGTTCATACTGCAAAAAATGCCGGGTTTCAGGCGCTTATAATCTCTATTTTTGCGCTCTCGCTTGTCATACTACGAGTTTTACCGCTTGAGGCAGCAGATGCAGGTTCGCTCCTGAAGCCGGAGCACGTAGCACCTCTTCTTGGCGGAACACCGAAGTATACATTAACCCCAAAAGGCCAGACCTGCACATGGACCGGTGCCATTCCCAACCGCAAACTAATTCTTCTTACCTATAAGGACACCCGGGTGCCTGTTGAATTCGCTTACATGGGTGCACACAAGAACGCACAGGAAAAAGGGAACAATAAGTTCAGTGATGAGAGCGGTATCGGGGATAAAGCCTTTTCAGTACAGGAATCATTCGGCACGGTTTTTATGGTGCTCAAGAATGGCCGAA
>SZXZ01000117.1 GCA_005843835.1 Chlorobium sp. | reverse complement strand
GCGCCTCTTTTACTGGTGCTGAAATCATTCCGGCATAATCGTTTATTCTACCGGTAAGCTTTGGAACTTCAACGGCAGCAAAAATGCTTTGAACACTCACAAGTTGCAGTAAAACAACCAGCAGGATCGCGGTTAATCGCGATCCATATTTTGTGAATAATGGTATGAGAGGTTGCTGAATCAGAATTTCACCCCCGGAACTACTTTTGCTGCTGCATCTGCCTTGAAGTACTCTTTAGGCTTCAGTTTCAACAGCATGCTGTTTGTAAGAGAATTTGGAAACTGTCTGATTGAGAAATTAAATGTTTCGACAGCTTCATTATATCGCTGACGTGCGACGCTGATACGGTTTTCAGTTCCTTCAAGCTGATTCTGTAGATCTCTGAAATTCTGGGTTGCCTTGAGCTCGGGGTAACGTTCGATTGTTACCATGAGACGTGAAAGGGTGGATGAAAGATTGCCTTGAGCTTCCCTGAATTTTGCCATGGCTGCGGGATCACTGAGCATCTGGGGGGTAAGCTGAATGGATGTTGCTTTTGATCTTGCGTCTATTACCGCTGTCAGTGTTTCTTTTTCGAAGTTAGCGGCTCCCTTTACTGTTGCTACAAGGTTGGGTACGAGATCTGCCCTGCGTTGTAACTGTGACTCGAGATCGCCCCAGGACTTGTTAACTGCTTCTTCGTTCTGCTGTATGCTGTTGTAGCCGCATCCGGACAGGGTGCTCAAAAAAATAAAAAATAAAAAAAGTCTGCTCAATGAAACCTTCATGAATACCTCTCCCTCTTGTTTAATTAATCGTTTCGTATGTACCTGCAAGCTTCTTATTCCTTATTTTCGGTCGTCACTTCTTTTTCGCTTTTTGAAGCGACCGGCTCTGCTGGTTTGCTTTTTTGATCTGGCGCATCTACGGCTTTATGGAATTCATCCTCGAGGTCAGCTTGAGCTTTTTTAAACTCTTTCATTCCTTTTCCGAGGCCTCGCATGAGTTCCGGCAGTTTTTGCGGACCAAAAAAAAGCAGGACTACAAAAAGAATAAGCAAGAGTTCTTGTCCACCTAATCCAAACATAGCAAATTTCCTTGGCGTTAATTAGTACTACGAATCGTCTGTTTTTAAAATATACAATTGATACAAGTTCTTAAACAAGGGAAATCTTCAATAGATCCCTGTTGGCTCATTTTGCAGTGAGAGTTGAGAGATCTGCAGTGACTTCTGTGGCTTCGTGAAGGAGGACATCCTTACCTGTATTTTTATTTGCATCTTCTTCCTGAATCCAATCTTTTTCGATTTTCTTTATGGTTTCTATTTCTGATTTAAACGATAATTCCTGAAGTGATACTGCCTTTTTTTTACGAATAGTGTCGAGGGAATGTAATGCCTGGAGATAGTTTTGGTAAACGGGGTTGCCTGATGAGCGCTCCTCTTCTTTCTGGCGGAGCACTTTGATTGTCTGTGGTGTTACATTTTTGGTTTGCTGATATGCTGCCTGTGCAATGGTAGTCCATGGAAGACTGCTGGTATAGGTGTCCTCCCCTATTGTGGATGCATCGATCATGGATGGAACGGTAATGTCGGGCTCTACACCTTTATGCTGGGTGCTGCCTCCTGAAATTCTGTAAAATTTGGCGACGGTTAGCTTTATCTCGCCCAGTTCGGGCGATTTTTCATAAAATGTAATTGGACGTACAATCTTGATTATACTTTGAACGGTGCCTTTTCCAAAGGTTCTTTCTCCGATGATTACACCTCGACCATAATCCTGAATGGCTGCTGCAAATATTTCGGAAGCTGATGCGCTGTAGCGGTTGACAAGGACGGTTAGTGGGCCGAGATACTTTTGTTCCTTTTCTTCGTTATTAAGTACTGTATTGCCATCTGTTGCATTACTGATTTGTACAACGGGGCCTTTTGGTATAAATAGTCCGGTGACTTTTACGGCCTCTTCGAGTGAACCGCCTCCGTTGTTACGAAGATCGATGACTAGGCCATCTATTTTTTCGTGTTTCAATTCGTTGAGAATACGGGCTACGTCGTTGCTTGTGCTGGCGTAATTAGTTGTATTATTTTTTTCACCTTCGAAATCGAGGTAAAATGACGGTAAGGTAATAACTCCGATTTTTTTACCGTCCTGCTGTATAATACTTTTTTTCGCTGCCTGTTCTACCAGATCAACTTTGTCCCGGAGGAGTTGAATGATTTTTGACGGGCCATGTCCGCCCTGGCTGGATGAAAGAATTTTAAGACGGACAATAGTGCCTTTTTTACCGCGGATCAGTTTGACGACATCGTTGATTCTCCAGCTGGTGACATCGACTATCTCGGACTTTTTGCCCTGGCCTACGCCTATAATTTTATCGCCTTTTTTCAGGAGATTACTCCTGAATGCGGGGCCACCGGGGATTACTTCATTAACGACGGTGTATTCGCTTTCGGTTTGAAGTTTGGCGCCGATACCTTCAAGGGAGCGACTCATGTCTATTTGAAAGTTGTCGTACTCGTCGGGTGAAAAATAGTTTGTATGGGGATCAAAGGATGTTGTTACGGCTGATGTGTAGGCTTGGAATGCATCTTCGGGCTTCTGATGAGCGAGCAGGTTGAGGCGGCTTGTGAAGCTCTTCGACAGTGCCTTGCGTACGCTTATGTTGTTTTCGCCTGAGTATTTGAGGTTGAGCCACTGGTATTTGAGCTCTTTTTTCCATAGATCGGTCAGTTGATTCCTGTCTGCAGGCCATGATCCTGTTTTTCTGGTAAGGGCGAGGGTGTCTTGTTTTGAAAAGTCGAAATGCATGGTATCGACTGCCGCTTTCATAAACTGCATTTTTGCCGTTGCCCGCTTTAGAAACAAATTATAGATGGCAAATCCGGCATTTGCCTGTCCAGCTTGAAATTCATCATCAAGATGATTGCCGTAACTCTTTTTAAGGGTTTCTATATCGCCGGCAAGAAAATAGCTTTTGCTGCCGTCAAGATTATCGAGATATCTGTTAAATATCTGTTGCGACAGGGAGTCGTTAACGGCAACCTTTCTGTAGTGGTTACGCAACAGATATTGACTGATATACTTGCAGGCTTCGTCCTGGGCGGCAGTCGGCTTGAGTGAAATTGGGGGTTTAGCCGGTAAGGCAATGCCTGAATTACCAGTAAAGAGTGCTATTAAAAATCCAAAAACAACAACAATAAGAAGAAGGCGTTTTTTTAACATGGTCTTTAGCGGTTAATCGGTAATACTACCTGGCTACGAATAAACCCAAACGTGTGCCGGCGGAATGTTTTTTAAAACAAAACGCTTTCGTTCCTTGGTTTCGAAATTGACTTGCTCTAATGGGTTGCTCAGTCCATAAGTAAATATAACACACCACCTTAACAATCCCCTGCTATATAGATCATTTAAAATTGGTATAAACAGCTCTTTGAAGGGATTATTGATAAGCGGGATTGAGACTACAAGGCCAACTTTCTCGTCAATTTTTTTTAACTGCTCTATTGCACATGAATTAACAATGTCCAGATGAGGATAATTTTGTTTGAGCAGCGTGCAGAACTCTTTGTCAATTTCGACCAGCAAAGGATTTAAACTTGAGATATGCTGTGTAATGGCACCTGTGCCTGCTCCAATTTCAATGATGGAGGCTTGGTCGAGTTCTTTGATGGAGTTATAAATTGCTTGACCTAAAAAGACGGATGAAGGTATAACCGATCCAACACTTTGGGGATTTTTTAAATACTTTTTTAAAAATAATATCTTTTTTCTCATTTAACTTATTTATTTATAATAACTTAATACTTTTGCAGTGGTAATTTTACAGTAAGGGAGTCAACATCAGGCATCAATTCGTTCAGCACGGGTATCTTACTATTCCTGCATTTTTTTTCTGAAGTGTATAAAATACGAAAAGCCCCTTGAATTACAGGGGCTTTTTTGGTGTGTCTACAATAAACTCACCAAAAAAGCCAGACAAAAAAATGAATTTTTGTCTGGCTTTAGGTATAGGTAATAACTTGATAGCTTAGTAGCGATCTCTTCTTGGTGCTCTTTCTTCGCGAGGCTTAGCTTCGTTTACTGTGACGGTACGGCCGTTCAGTTCTTTGCCGTTCAGTGATTCGATAGCTTCACGAGCTTCTGCGTCCTTAGGCATTTCAACAAAACCAAAACCTTTTGAACGTCCAGAAAATTTGTCGTTGATAATGCTTGCGTTTGCAACTTCTCCAAACTCGGAGAAAGCATCGCGAAGATCATCTTCTGTAACTGTGTAAGCCAAATTGCCGATGTAAATATTCATTGTTTAATCTCAGTAACGTGTGCATTGAAAAAAGAGATAGCCGCAAGTAACCAAGGCACAAATTACTTGAATAGCGATCAGCCAACCATTGACTGACTTCTGTACCAAGTTTAAAGTAATTATTGTTCTTTTTCAAAAAGAAAATGCACTGTACTGATAATTTTTTGAAAGTGTACAATGATTTTATACTGAACTATTGCCTATTTCTTTAAAATCAATGAAGTTAATGGATATATATGCCGTAAAGAACTTTAGGTTGGATATATATATTCCATGCATATATAATGATCTTTGGTTTGATTGAGCTTGTTAACTGGAGTGAAAACCCCGGGAGTGATGTTTATATACTATCTTTGCTATTGGTAAAATTGAAAAGGCTGGATTTCAAACCTGCTGCACTTTTGTTGTTAGTTGAATAATCTGGACTAAAGTG
>SZXZ01000137.1 GCA_005843835.1 Chlorobium sp. | reverse complement strand
AATTACTTTTTGCAACCAAGAGAAATATATCATTTATATATACTATGACAAGTGGATGATGAGTGAAATTTCTTGTATCTGATGCTCATAAAGATTTTTGGTCAGGACTGAACGGAGGTTTTTGACCACAGCACACGCCACAGACAATCAATTTCAAGTCTGGTATAAGGCATTCAATCTTGTAATGCATTAGCGCGTGGAACGCAAAAGGGTGTTTAAATTGCAAAGGAAGGGGTTATGGGCAGGTCGCTCGAATTTATTGGTTTGTAGCATTAAACGCCAAGGCGGCGGGATCATGGGCATCCTGACGGCAGTCATACCGCTCCAGCACTTCCGCCATCAGTTCGAGCAGTTCACTTTTGTTAATGGGTTTGGAGATAAAGGCATCGCACCCTGCTTCTTTTGCTTTTAATTTATTTTCTTTTGAGGTAAATGCTGATTGGGCAATAATGGGCAGGTCGGGTCGATGCTGTTTTATAAGTTTTGTTGCCTCATAACCGTTCATGATCGGCATCTTGATATCCATCAGCACCAGATTAATGCCGTGGTGATGCATCACAAGATCGACTGCTTCCTTGCCGTTTTCTGCATAAAAAATGTTGTGATTTTCGTTTTTCAGGATTCTTTGAAGAAGCATGGTACATAGTCCATCATCTTCTGCAATCAGAATAGTCAACACTGGATTGCTTCTTTGTTTCTTGTCCATAGGGGGTGGTATAATCGAAATTAAACCCAGTAATTAATAACCTTATAAGAGCAGTGTACCTTCGTATGTAATTTGCATCTCAGTAATGACACCCTGTTTCCCGCTATACGGTTAATCTCCAGCATTCAATAAGCAGTCTCACGCCTATCTATTATTTTAGAGTATCACAATAGCTAATACAGAAATTTGTATTTTTTTCGGCCATTTAAAAAATACTTATTTTTTCCAGAAAAGCACTACATATCCCTTTTCTCATTATTTTATAATAAGATAAAGCGCACGAAAGCATTGAATTTCATTTGATTTTTTTTCACCAACTGATTGCAAATAGTTTTCTCCTGCAGTAGCTTACAGGATTGCGCATTGCTTGCATGCTTATTTTGCGGTGAGGGAGCTATGGCAGGTAGCTCGTAACTTTATTGGTTTAAAGGCAACAGATGCCAAGGGGACTGGTTCATGGGCATCATGGATGGCAGTCTTAATGATTAAGCACTTCCGCCATCAGTTCGAAGAGTTCACCTTTGTTGATGGGTTTGGAGATAAAGGCGTCACACCCTGCTTCTTTTGCTTTTGATTTGTTTTCTCTTGAGGTAAATGCTGATTGTGCAATAATAGGCAGGTCGGGTCGCTGCTGTTTGATGAGTCGTGTTGCCTCATAACCGTTCATGATCGGCATATTAATATCCATGAGCACCAGATTAATGCCGGGGTTATGCACAACAAGGTCAACTGCTTCCCTGCCGTTTTCTGCATAATAAATGATCTGATTTTCGTCTTGCAGGGTTCTTTTGAGAATAACGGTACATAATCTGTTATCTTCTGCAATCAGAATAGACAACACTGGATTGCCTCGCTGTGTATTTTCCATAGTGTGTGGTATCATCAATATTAATCCCAGTAATAACTAACCTTGTATGAGCAGTGTGCCTTTGTATGTTATTTGCATTTCTGTAATTACACCATGTTTCCCGCTATACTGTTAATCTCCAGTAGTCAATGAGCAGGCTCACGCCTGTCTATGAAATCAGAGTATCATAATCACTAAAAAGGAAATTTGTATTTTTTTCTGCTATTTAAAAAATACTTATTTTTTCCGGAGAGCACTATAAAGCACTTTCCTCATGATTTCATAATAGGTTACAGTTGCTTCATGACAGATTCTAAGAATAGAAATGACGCACGAAGCCACAAGTTGGCAGTAACAATGCTCATCTTCACCGTCTTCCTTGGGGCTGTACTTCTTTTCAGCCTGGAGCCCCTCGTAGGTCGACTGTTAACACCCTATTTTGGCGGTGCAGCACATGTATGGCTGACCTGTCTCATGTTCTTTCAGGCCATGCTTCTTCTTGGTTATTTATACGCCCATCTTCTCGTTCGAAAACTAGGAGCCTGGCATCTGCTTTTCCTGCTTATTCCCTTGATAAACCTCCCTTTACGGATTGGTGCGATCGCAAATCCCTGCACACCCGTTCTCGCCATTCTCGTGACTCTGTTCTTCCATGTGGCACTCCCGTTTATCGCACTTTCAACCACAGCAGTGGTTGCTCAGATATGGATAGCCAATGCTCAGGTGGGTCGACAAAGAGAACCATACTCACTTTATGCCGCTTCAAATGCAGGTTCACTCCTAGCGCTACTTGGATATGCTTTTTTGATTGAACCCCTTTCTGGCCTGAAACTCCAGAGCCTCGTATGGTCAGGGGCCTATATGGTCTATGTGTTGTTCGTTCTGCTCACCTGGCTGAAAATAAGGCCAGACAAGGAATACAGAACACCCACGGAAACAACCGGTGCAACAGCAACGCCAAAACCGCTCATGCATACTGAGTACTTGCCATGGATCTTGTTAAGCGCTCTTCCTTCTGCTTTTCTTATGGCGACGACCAACTACCTCACGCTGGAAGTAGGCTCTTTCCCCTTCGTCTGGGTTATCCCTCTTGCGCTTTACCTTGGCAGTTTCATCGTGACATTTCGCACCCACGGAGGAGTTCCAAGATTTCTGAAACTATTCTGGCTGGAACTCTTGCTGGCAGCGATTGCATTGTATCTACTGGGGCTTGGGATGTGGCCAGTGCTCTTAGCTCAGTTATGTGTTTTTTTTGCGATCTGCATTGTTGCTCACGGAACACTCTATGAGTTGCGTCCCCCTGAAAGCCATCTTACACACTTTTATCTCTCTTCGGCGTTCGGAGGCTTGATAGGCGGTGCATTCGTCAGCCTTGTGGCGCCCCATGTGTTTCGTGGGCTCTTCGAATACCCCCTCGCATTAATACTCTTCGTGGCTCTTTTCTGGTGGCAACGTGATAAGGCCTTCACTAACTTCTGGCTTAACTCCTCACGCTTTGCTGCATGGAGCCGTATGATTGTAATAGGAATATTAGTGTTTCCGATTGCTGGATGGATCTCAGTGTCCGTAAACACGTCTACAAAATTTCTACACCGAAACTTTTACGGGACTTACCGCATTGTTGATCAGCCTATAGAAAAAAGCTCTATGGCAGTTCGGCAGCTTTTTCATGGGATTACTTTGCACGGCTCCCAATTCCTCGACCCATCAAAGCGCTTAGAGCCTACATCCTATTATTATCGGGGAGGACCTATGTATGAGGTATATGATCTCGTAGCATCACCTCGCCGGATGGCTGTGATAGGTCTCGGCTCAGGAACAATAAGTACGAATGCCCAGAAAGGTGATCTGCTCGTGTATTATGAGATAGACCCTGACAACGAAAAGATCGCCCGCGAATGGTTCACCTATCTTAAGGAGTGTAAGGGTAGTATACGTGTAATAGAGGGCGATGGCCGGCTGTCAATGCAA
>SZXZ01000049.1 GCA_005843835.1 Chlorobium sp. | reverse complement strand
TTTTTCGACCAGTACGGCGGCTACATTCGGTGTCAGGAACTCGGGCAGGGTTGGTCCGAGGCGAATGCCTTTGATGCCGAGGTAGAGGAGGGCAAGCAGTACGGTAACTGCTTTCTGCTCGTACCAGGCAATGTCGAAAGAGATCGGAAGATCGTTTATGTCTTCAAGTGCAAAGACTTCCTTGAGTTTGAGGGCAATGACGGCTAGGGAGTATGAGTCGTTGCACTGGCCTGCATCGAGTACGCGGGGAATGCCTCCGATATCGCCGAGTTCGAGCTTGTTGTAGCGATATTTAGCGCACCCTGCGGTGAGAATGATGGTGTTGTCGGGCAGTGCGGCTGCGACGTCGGTGTAGTAGTTGCGGGATGGATGGCGGCCATCGCAGCCTGCCATGACGATGAAGCGCTTGATGGCACCGGACTTGACAGCGGCGACGACTTTGTCTGCGAGAGCGAGTACCTGATGATGTGCAAACCCGCCGACGATTGTACCATTTTCGAGCTCTTTTGGCGGTGGACAGGTTTTAGCCAGTTTGATGAGCATTGAAAAATCTTTCTGCCCTTCTTCGAATCGAGCCGGGATGTGCTTGAGACCTGGATAGCCTGCCATGCCGGTAGTGAACATACGGTGACGGTAGGATTCGCGAACCGGCACAATGCAGTTTGTGGTCATGAGTATGGGGCCGTTGAAAGAGTCGAACTCTTTGTCTTGTGACCACCAGGCGCCGCCATAGTTTCCGACGAAATGGGGGTATTTTTTAAATGCCGGATAGTAGTGTGCGGGCAGCATTTCGCAATGGGTGTAGACATCGATTCCAGTTCCGGCTGTCTGTTTGAGAAGGTCTTCCATGTCGCGGAGGTCGTGACCTGAAATAAGGATGCCGGGGTTGTTGCCTACGCCGGTTTTTACTGTGGTAATTTCGGGATTGCCATAGGTTTTTGTGTTTGCTGTATCGAGCAGGGCCATTGCCTTGACTGCCACTCCTCCGGTTTCGAGCACCAGTGTGGTGAGTTCGTCGACTGAAAGGTCTTTGGTGAGTGCTGAAAGGGCTTTTGTGTAAAACGCATAAATGTCGTCATCATGATAGTCGAGGACTGCGGCATGGTCGGTATAGGCGGCCAGCCCTTTTAAGCCATAGAGTACCAGGCTTTTGAGGGAGCGAAGGTCTTCGTTTTCGCTGAGGCTTTCGATGCTGACGGTTAATGCTTTTTGAAGGAAATCTTCTTTTGAACTGCCTGTCCAGTTTGCTGCGTCGTGGTGTGGAAGGTGACTCAAGGTTTCGTTGAGTTCATCACGCATGGCCAGGGTTTTGCGAATTTGCAGGACTATGGCATCTTCGTCGAAGTTGGTATTGGTGACTGTTACGAAGAGTGAATGGCTGATAAGCTGCCCGACTTTTCTTGAAACGCTTCCCTGCTGTTTTTCTGCTGAGAGTGCGAGTCCTTCGGTTGCATAAACGAGTACATCCTGTAGCTGAGCGGTCATTTCGTCCTTGCCGCATACGCCTCGTGCTGTGCAGCCTGTACCTCGGATGCTTTCCTGACATTGGTTACATGACATTCCCATTATTCTATTCTCCTTGTTTGGTTATTGTTTGCTGATATCCGGTGATAACACAAGAGCTATTTTTCTGTCGCCTCTGGCCCCTTCGCTGTCACCTTTTTGTTCTTTCACTAAAGCTCTGTTTTGATATGCCGCACTTAAAAGCCGCTTGTTGGAGGGTTTTCGAGCTATGATTTCACTGAAATCGTCGATGGCACCGTCAAGGTCGCCACTCCTCATTTTTGAGATTCCCCGGTTTCCGTAGGCTGCTATGGCTTCGCGGAACCGCAGGCCTAAATTGATGGCCATGGTGTAGTCCTTTACTGCTCCTTCATAATCATCGCAACTGCTCCGGGCGTTTCCCCGATTATAGTATGCTTCGGCATTGTCGGGATCTTCAAATATAATTCGGCTGATTTCTGTGGCGGTGCCTCTATATCCTCCCATTGCGTCTTTCAGCATGACTTGATCTGTTTAATTAGTCTGTTACTTTTTACACCCACTCTTCTGACATGATTTTACCCTGCAGACTTATGACTATCTTTTTTACGGGCACTTTGCGTGAGGCCTTGCGGAGGGCTTCGGCTACAATCGACATCAGACCTCCACAGCAAGGGACTTCCATAATTGCTACGGTGATGGTGTTTATGTGTGACATATCGATCATTATCGCAAGTTTTTCGACGTAACTATCCATTTCGGAGTCGAGCTTGGGGCAGGCTATTGCCAGACTTTTGCCTTGCATGAAGGTGGTGTGGAAGTCGCCGACGGCAAAGGCTGCACAGTCTGCAGCGAGCAACAGGTCTGAACCCTGAAAGTAGGGTGCCTGAGGTGAAACAAGGTGAAGCTGGATAGGCCACTGGCGGAGCGCACTTGCTGCGGGGGCGCCAGGTTGTGCTGATGTAGGCGGTATGGCGGCCGTACTGAAATCTATTGTTCTGCTGCCTGGACATCCGCTATGCTTAGTACTGGGTGCTGAGGGTGGAGTACTGAGGGGGTTTGGTATTCCCTGCTCTTTCAGGTATTCGAGTGCCTGCTGGACAAATTCGTTCTGGCCATGGTCTATGAGGTGATGGAGATGGGCGGCTATGACGTTTGGGCCACCTTTGGCGATGCTTTCGTGCATGACTTTTTTTTCGTCGTAGGGTTCGGCTTCGCGGGTTTCGATTTTCATTGCTCCGGTTGGACAGTGACCTATGCAGGCTCCGAGGCCGTCGCAGAAAAGGTCGCTGATGAGGCGGGCTTTGCCGTCGATGACTTGCAGGGCCCCTTCGGGGCAGCCTGGTATGCAGTCGCCGCAACCGGTACATTTTGGTTCATCTATAGTGATAATCTGTCGTTTCATTGCTGGTTACTCCCTTTTTATGTTATCTATTCGGCTGACTCAGGTGTGCTGATGGAGGGTGCCGCTTGATGGGTTCCCTCCAGGTCGCGAAGCAGCTTGCCGATGGTTACTTTTTCAAACTCATTCTGTACGACATTCTCTATACGCATGATTTCGTGACGAAGGACACATCGTGCGCGGTTTCCGCATATCTGCTTGCGGAACATGCACTCGGAAACCTGAACCTTGCCCTGAAAAATTTCGATCAACTGGGTCACTGTGATTTCGTCAGGATCCTTTTTGATCATGAAACCTCCCTGAGCACCCTCTTTTGAAATAATGAGGTTGTGGCGGATCATTTCCTGCAGGAGACGGCGGAGAAACTGGTAGGGAATATCGTGCTCGGTTGCGATTGCTTTTGCCGAGAGGTAACTCCCCTTCGCTTTTGCGAGCGCCAGCAATGCGCGCACTGCGTAATCCGTATTTTTTGTGAGTACTTTCATTGTTAGCTGTTTAATTGATACCAATATAGTATCAGTTAAAGATAAAGCAATAATCTATTTTAATAATTCCCCGTCAGCATAATTTTTTTTATGAAAATTTAAGGATCTGTTAACGGTGCTTTAAGGGAGTGTTGGTTACAATATATATGTGGAAGATGTGGCCGTTTTGAAGAGCTCTTCCGGATGGCGCTTTCCAGGATATACAAACCACAAAAAGCGAGGTTCCTGATGAAACATACGTTACGGTTTCTAATTATTGCGGTAATGACGCTCTTGTTTGCTGGCAGTGCTGCTCTTGCCAAGGATAACGGTTTTTCTGGAAGCGGTAAGGGACTAAGCAAGGAGGCTATAGCTGAATTTACCAGGACGATTGAACACAGTCAGAGACAATCGAAAGCTGAGCTTGCGAAAGCTTACTGTCAGCGAGGGGTTGCGGAACGTGCTCTTGGTGATATAGAAGCCGCCCAAGCGGATTTCAGGAAAGCCATTGAGCTTGATCCGACTCCAAAAGATGCTGTTGCCTATACGAATAGAGGAATTGCAAAGTCGGCACTGGGTGATATTGAAGGTGCGTCTTCTGACTTTAAAATGGCGGCTTTTCTGAGCGATAATTCAGGCCAGCAGGGATAAACTGCGTAAACCGGTTACAGCATTTTTCGGAAATAGAGGCTATAGTGGGAATCAATAAAGCCATGATATTCCTCCGATAAAACCCTGGGAGTTGATACCGGCATTGTGGCGGTTGAACAGGTTGGCATTGGATATGTGCCTTAAGCGGTATCCGAAGAAAAAAGCACTGTTCTCAAAAAACTTATACTGCAGTCCTCCGCCAATCTGGTCGAGAAAATTGAACCCGGATCTGCCCTGTTCCCAGGTATCTATACCGAGAGACATGGGGGCCACACTTCCTTCTGTGAATAGATCGACTGATCGTGCTATCTTTTTCAAGTACCGTACTCCGATACTTGAACCTGCTTCAATACCTTTGTTAGTCCCCTGTATGGAGTTTATGAACGGTTCAAATGCCAGCTGCAAGGAGCTTGTGCGGCCTTCGAGACCAACGAGCGGGCTGATATCAAAACCTACCCTTATAAATACGGGATTCACTGAATAATCACAGAGTGCGAATTTAAACGAACCTTTTACATAACCGGAGCCAAGAGAGATTTCGTTGAGTGATATTCTCGGCTTTTCGGGGGTTTCTCTTGAATCGGCGCTGGCGGGTCTGGATGAGGGAAATGAGAGTACTGCGAGGAACATTACTACGAAAACCAGCCTGATGGGAGTGTTCATCGTGTTGGGGGGGGCTATGTTACTGAACGAGTTTATGAACTTAGAGTAAAAGATAATGCTATCGGGTTGAAAGAGAAGAATAAAGAGCGTGAAATCAATAATAAAGTTGTAATCTGCAGTACACCGATAGAGGATTAGATCATACAGGTTACTACAGAGGAATTACAAAAAATGGTTGGCAGGAAAATGTTACCACTTCATCCGGGAACGGTTTTGTTTGAGGAGTACATTACTCCAATGAACCTTACGGAAACAAGAATTGCAGAGGATATTCATGTACCGGTTTGGCGCATTAACGAAATTATTTCCGGGAAACGCAGTATCACGGCTGACACTGCTTTGCGGCTGGGTCGGTATTTTGGTACTCCGGCACAATTCTGGTTTGGATTGCAGATGGATTACGATTTGAAGGTTGCTATCAGCAAAGAGGGGTCAAATATTGAGCGGGATATTAAGGCTTATGATGATTCGAGACCTTAATGGGCTCACTTGTTTGACAATTTTTTCGGCAGGTGCGTCATTAATAGACTGTGGAATACCCCGGCTGCCCTTGTTACAACCTGATCGGTTGTTTTGTGAGGATTTTTGGCTTGGTGTTATGCTTGAGGACAAACGCCATGTAAAGTACAAGAATGAGATTGACGACCACAAGCCCTATCTTGAACCAGCTGAATCCTTTTGCGAGCTCGAACAGCTCGAAGGGAAGGTAAACGCATCCGCTTACCAAGGCAAACCATTCAGCCCACCGCCTTGCGAACCATAGCCCGTAAGCCTCTACGAACCTCATGAGTGAGTAGAGCAACAGGAGGAATGCGATAAAATGTATACGGCTTTCGGTTAAATAGCCTGCTGACTGCTGTAAAATTCTGGAAAAAGTACCTGTGGGATTGAGGTGCAGACGTGTAACAAGTTCAGTGCTGAAACTGGAAATATTCTGTTGCAGCATAAAAAAGATGAGTAACCCGGCCGCGAAACCTAGAACGCCTTTGCATGCTTCAAATATTGCTACGACCTTGAGGCCTCGCGTCATTTTAAGGTCTGAACCCATTCTTTTGAACTCTCTTGAAGGTATAAAAACACGTTAGATTGCGTGTTGACTATATAACCAATTTAATGATGATCTCACTAGAATGATGCATTGTGATGCTCTTGATGGCGGGAAAATAAGAGTGCATTAAGGGGGGAAAGCTTTTGTTTAAGAATATCTTTTTCTTACCTTAACATTCCCGAAACGGCGAAGTGGCCGAGTGGTTAGGCAGAGGTCTGCAAAACCTTGTACAGCGGTTCGAATCCGCTCTTCGCCTCAAGCAACATAAAAAGCCTGCATTATGCAGGCTTTTTATGTTTATACAAATCAGAGAGAATCCCCTCTTTATCCTATTTTTTCGGCTCCTGTGATTATGGCTTTCACAAGCTTGTCTATGGTTGCGTCGTCCATGAGTACCGGTATGTTGAGGCAGATACTGCTGCGAAGCATGATACCGGTTTTCGGCCAGAGGGTTTCAAGGTCGGTATTGCTGTAACGGTCGTATTCGCCTAGCAGGTGGTTCCATACTCCTGCATAGTGCCAGTCGAGCGCTTCCGGCAGAATTTTTGTGCCGAATCCGTGCTCGGTGAGGTGGGCTTCAAACTGGAGTGCGGCTTCACGGTTTTTGACCCTGAAAATGAGGGTATCGCCTTGTGAACCGGACTCGTCGGTGAAGGGACGTAGGATGATATTGTCGAGGTGACGAATGGCGTCCTTGATTTTCTTTTTATTCTCTTTTGCCTTTGTAAGGATGGTGTCGATTTTGGCAAGCTGAGCGAGACCAATTGCTGCGGTTACTTCGCTGATGCGAAGATTAAGGCCTTTGGAACGGCGGGGATCTTTGCCTCGCGGCAGTCCGGGCTGGTGCATGTGGCCGTGATCGGAGAACTCGGCTGCACGATCGTAGATGTCTTTATCGTTGGTCACTATGATTCCGCCTTCGCCGGTGTGAAGGGTTTTGCCTGCATCGAACGAGAAGGAGGCTACGCTGCCGAAGGTGCCGAGCTTCTGCCCCTTATAGGATGCTCCGAGTGCCTGTGCGGCGTCCTCTATAAGGATAAGGCCGTGTTTTTTGCATATGGCAGCAAGTTCGTCCATTTTCGGGGATGCCCACATTGGAATTGCTACGACTGCTTTGGTTAAGGGAGTAATGGCTTTTTCTACTTCAAGCGGATCGAGATGATAGGTTTCATCAAGTTCGACAGGCACGGGTACTGCGTCTAACGCGCTTATTGCTTCAATCGGGGCAATGAAGGTCCATGCTGTTGTTATGACCTCGTCACCGGGCCCTATGCCTGCTCCGGCAAGGGCGCAATGGATGGCTGCTGTGCCTGAAGATACGGCATGGGCATATTTTACGCCTATCCAGGCTGCAAATTTTTCTTCAAACTCTCTGGTTTTGTAGTTGCCTCCGCCGTAACGGTAGAGATTAACTTTTTCTCTGCTGAAAAGTTCCTGTATTTCGGCCAGTTCTTCACGACCGATTAGTTCTGCTCCCGCCATAATTATATCCTACTCTTTTAGGTTAATTGAAAAACAACTGTCCGTGCTGATTCTTCGGTAAATTCTACCGGATTACCGGAAAATGATCCTTTAAGTGCTTCTGATGCGTTGTGTGCGAATTCAGCAGCATTGCCTTTGCCGTACCCGTATGGGGTAAGCGTGGGGATCTGCAGCTGGTGGTAGAGCTGATCCATTTCTTCGAGAAGTTCGTCGGTTGCTTCACGGGGTGAAGGTGATGAACGCATGGGGTTGAGGAGTGCGTACTTTTCGTAACCCTGAAGATGGTTGTAACGCATAACTTCTTTTAGAAATATAGCTCCTGCAAGTCCGTGGGGTACCCGGTGCTTTACGCCAAGATAGTAGGCAAATCCGTTGGTTGGGCCGTCTCCGGAGTTCATGAGAGCTATGGTGCCGCAAACGCTGCCTATGGCAAGATCGAGCCTGGATTCGGCGCGGTCGAGCTGGTTCTGCTGCAATGCATAGAAGGTACGCTGAAATCCTTCTATGGAGAAAATGCGGCTCAGCGCTGTGTGCTTTATTGAGCCGAAGCTGTCGACGCAGTGCACGAGGCTGTCCATGGCGGATGCAATAACGCTTTCCATTGGTGCAGTCATGGAGAGCTGGGGATCGATAATGGCTTTTTTTGGAAAATTCTTTTTGCTGTTGATCCCGAGTTTGCGACCTTCGGCTTCGTCGATAAAAACTGCATTGAAGCTTACCTCTGCCCCGCTGCCGAGGAGTGTAGGAACTGTTACGAGGGGTAGAGGATCGTTTACTCCTGTTGGAAATCCTTTGAGGGACAGAGCCGGAACTGAGTTAGTCATGAGCAGGGCTACTCCTTTGCCGAGATCGAGTGTACTGCCCCCGCCTATGGCAACGATTACGTCAGGTGGATTGCTCCGAAAAAATTCGGCGACATTTTCCAGGTGGGCGTAGGTAGGCTCACCGCCGAATTCGTTGCAGTAGACTACTGAGTTTGAGTATCCTGATGTAAGATTTTTCAGTACATCCTGAAAATAGAGGCTGCCTGTTACTTTGGCGTCATAAATGATGCCTGGCTTCTTGACGGCCATCTGTGATAAATGGTCTTGCAAATTTAGAGCTTCGTTAACCCCTATAACAAGATCGGTGGATAGAAAGAAATTCATAATAGCAGTTATCTATGGGTTTGATTGGTTCACATCCTCTTCTGTCAGATGTTTTTTAGTAATGTAATATTCGATGAGGTCTATTTCTTCAAGGGTATCAATTTCCCAGGTCTGCCAAAACTCCATTTCGTATGCGGAGAGCTTTTCGCCGATTCTGTTGCCAAACACTGCAAGGGTTTCGGGTTTGAATATATAAATAGATCCATTTTCTATGAACTGGGTCGGGCGGTCCTGGCGCATTCCCCGGTTGCGATAGTCAAAGTTAACGCTTTCCCACTTGCCTGCCCTTGATTCCCAAAGGGTAAGATCGTCCGGTTTCGTTACTGAAATGAGTGAATCGGCCCCTTTTTTAAGAAAGAGTTGTACGGCATTATCGATGTCGTCGGGTTTTCGCAATGGGGATGTTGCCTGCAGAAACACAATAATGTCGATTGGAATGTGGTAGTCGCGCTCGATGACTCCGACGGCATGAAGAATTGCTGATTCGGAGCTAGCCTTGTCGCCTGAAAGTTCGGGTGGACGGATTATTACTTCGGATCCATAGGTTGAAGCTACTTCGGCGATAGCGGGGTCGTCGGTGGTGACAAATACCCGTTCGATACTTTTTGATGCGAGTGCCTGCTGAATAGTCCATGCGAGCAGGGGTTTACCTGCTACGGGGTAGATATTCTTGTTTTTCAAGCCTTTTGACCCGCCTCTTGCCGGTATGATTGCTACGGTATGCATGGAAAGTTGTTACGGTTCTGTTGGGGATTCGATAACCTGCCTGCAGACTTCAGCGATCTTTTTTGCAGCTGACTTGTTTTGCAGGGGGGTCAGGGATTTTAATACTTCAGGCTCCAGACCGCAATGCACAATTTTGTTCAGTGCGGATGCTACAAAAATAGTGGATGAAAACTGTGCGATCAACATTCGGGAGTTGGCTATCATTTCTTCGGTATTCCCGTCACTGAATACTAAACTTTTCGGCGCGTGCTGCTCGATTTCCCTTTTGGCGCGTTCAGTATTTTCGTTGGGGTGAAGCTTGAATATAAGCTGACGGCCATCGGCCATATCAAGATATTTTTTAATATTTTTTACGCGATTTTCATAAATAAATGTTTCACGATTGTCGGATGTACAGACAAGAACGTAATCGTGATAGGGAAAATCGTTGTGCAGGTATTTCTCACAGTTGTCGAAGTTGGGAATACTTGTGACCTCTATTTTTGTGGGGGTGACTCCCTTGCGGATAAAGAGGTCGCGATACCCTTCGCTGGCAACGCAGAATTTATGGTATGCATCGGAAAGGCCTGTGGTGGATGTGCCGGCAATCCAGCGGGGAACCCAAGGCAGGTTTTTTGCTGCATGATAGAGAATAGTTTCGGGCTCTGTCATTCCTTCCTGTACCAGAACAATTTTTTTGCTCAGGATATGTTTTGGTACGATGAGATCGGTGCAGGTTACTACAAGGTCGTAGGGATGTGCAAAACCGCCAATATCGAGCTTGAGATGATGTGAACGAAGATATTCAAGAGTGCGTTGTGAGCGTTTGCGCCCCATGATGGTAAATTCAAGCAGCCCTGCTTCACTCGCACTTCCGAGAATGCCATCACTGAAGAATGGTGAAAAATACTGGTCATATTCAGTCAACCACCTTGATATCTGATGCATCTGGGTGGTCTGGTTCATTGAACCGCAGATAAATAATATTTTTTTCTTCATGACTCTCTGTTACTTGTGCTTTCTGCGTCGTGGAGGTGCACACCTGAAAAAAACATTACTCCATATCCTGCTGCGTACCAGAGCACCTCTTTAAATCGCCGGAGAAGCACGAATGCGCCTCCGTATGCGAGGTAATCCTGGATGCCGAGGGCATGAAAAAAGGCCAGATAACCCAGGTCCTGAACACCGAGCCCTGATGGAATGAAAAAAAACACTGCTCGAAGTATGGTGATTGCGGTATCGATGGCGAGTACCTGAAAGAATGATATCTGAACACCCAGCAATGTTAATATGATATAGCTCTCTATGGCGAGGGTGAACCAGGCTGTGATATAGTAGAGCATGACCATAAAGAGCTGTCCTGTGAAGGGGCCCCGGTAACTCTGGAGTTCTTTGTCGGTGTCCTTAAATCCGGATTCTTTTGCTATCAGCCATGCTTTAATTTTTTTAAAGGGAATGCGCATTAACAGGCCGTGCAGATTATGCGCTGCTTTGCCGTTGAGCAGAAGCGTGAGCAGGAGGAGAAAAAACAAAAAAACCACTATACCTGTAGCTGCCATAATGTAACCGAGTCCGCCAAAACCGAGCATCTGGACTGATGCTTTCTGTAGAAGCGCAAAGCCTGCAATGGCTCCAAGAAGTGTATAAATACCCTGGGCCACACCTAGCATAAGTTTGCGAACTGCAACGCTCGCCACCCCGGCGGGCAGGGGAATTGAGAGAAACCGGTAGCAGAGGTATGGACGCAGTGGCTCGCCTACGGCAACGCCTGCGGGCAGGGTCATGGAAACGGTTTCGGTGATTATCTGTATTTTAAGGAGCTTGAAAAACGGTATCGGCCCTATACTTTTCGGGAAAAGTTTCATCCAGGTGAATGCCTCGAGCAGATGCAGGGCTAAATAGGGAAGAAGGATAAACAGGGACGAAATACCGATTTTGGATATCCTGCCCATTGCACCTTGAATGTCAACCTGGCTGAAAAGGTAGGCAAT
>SZXZ01000090.1 GCA_005843835.1 Chlorobium sp. | reverse complement strand
TTCGGATAGGTGAGGGGGTCAGGCATGTTCGTGATATTGTCGGAAAGGTCTGGCTCTATATTGTTTTAGGCGTAGGACTTGGGGCGGGCATTCACGGCTACGTCCCCGAAAACTTTATGGCATCACTGATGGGTAAAAGCGTATGGTGGTCGGTTCCTGTCGCCGTGCTGATCGGGGTTCCCATGTACTCAAATGCTGCAGGTATTCTTCCGGTTGTTCAGGCTCTTCTCGGCAAAGGTGCCGCACTAGGTACGGTAATGGCCTTCATGATGAGCGTTATCGCACTCTCAGCACCGGAAATGATTATTCTTCGCAAAGTTCTTAAACCACGGCTTATTGCAGTATTTGTTGGCGTTGTTGCTACCGGAATAATGCTCGTCGGTTATGTATTTAATCTTGTTCTCTGAAAAAAAGAGTGTGTTTAAGAAAACCCAAGCCACACGGCGAGAGCCCAATTAATCGATAACATCGTTGCATTGTCAAGTTGAACGGCCTGGGCTTGCCGAATGCCTGAAAGAACTGAAAAAAGGTGACACCCTCATCATCTGGCGTCTTGACCGACGCGGAAGGTCACTGCAGAACCTTATAGGGTAGAATGAAAGTTGCTCAAATATTCCTTTCCTGAAGCTGCCCCTATTTCGCAGGTGTAAATTTTCTTGGTTTTTGTTTCGTGCAATAGTAAAGTTAATCTTTACTATTGCATACAATGATTGCGCGTCATCTCATGTCCACCAGTGCAGCTTTTGCTTGTAAAAAGCGTTGGCGTGAAGAGCTTAAAAGATGATATAATAGCCCGTTGTGGTTCTTGATGAAGCTGAAGGCGGTTTATTTGCTATGTCTTGATATTTCCTCACTCCCTTTGCATTTCTTCTCTAATTCCTTGCAAGAGCTTTCTGAGGAGTTGCAGAGATTTCTCAAACTTGATACTCTGAAACGAAACACCCTTGACCATATGCGAGAGCATTCTGAACCCTTGGTTTTCGTCGATTTCCCGGGCCAGAATCTTTTCTACCGTGCTTACCGTCTCCGTGTTGCCCAACTGCGCTATTTCCCGTCCGAGTAGTCGAACGGAAGCCAACTGGGGATGGAATTCTTCCTCGGTAAGCAAGGGTACGTGGGACTCGTACAGTTTATTCAGGATATCAGTCGATTCGTATTTTTCAAGGATGAAGAGAAGATCAAGCGCATCACGCTCGCGTTCCGGGTAAGCGTCGTCCCAGGAGATGATCTTCAGGAGTGCCAGTGCAGGTATCGAAGGAACCAGAATCTCCAAAGGCGGTTCGTTGCTTAAACGCACGTTCAATGCTGATTGATACGCTTCTTCAAACCCGAGGATACTCATGATCATGTCATGGTTTGGAGGCCAACTGATCCGCTTCGTTTCGTCGCCAATCCCCCCATAGGGCACGATATCTATAAGGGTTGGAAATGAACTAGCACTGAATCGGTGCGGTAAATTTGTCTGGGAGAAATGTCCGCGCTCGATCAGGGTGTCAGTCAGGCGTTTGAATTCTTCCCAACTTGCCACCTCAATGCCAATGTCGATGTCTTCCGTCATTCGAGGAGCGGAAATCCGATGGATATGTTCAAAGATCACGTCACGAGCGAAAGCCCCCACCACAAAGAAATTTATGTTGAGTTCCTTGGCAACGTCATTGATCTCTCTCAAAACAGATACTCTTTCAGGGTCAATCCTGCCTGAAATATTGATCGATATGTTTTTCATAAATTATTCTTGCGGTTTCCGTTGTGCGTTGGTCGCCGATGGCGACAAGGTCAGCGTAGATGATGATCGGGTGCACCGTATCGCCGTCACCGAAGTCATTGTTCAGCGGCCAGAACCGTTCGAGAATCTCTATATTGCCATGCGGGTCTTTTTTCAGTCTATTGGCGACCACGAGTTCTCCGAGACGATGCTTGTCCGCATACAGCGTTACGGTGCCCGGCTTCAGGTATCCGGTCAGTTTCGTTGCGGCAACCTCGCCGCCCCACTGCGCGAGGGTGGGATCCAGTGGGATGTCCTTCCACCACTCCCCGTCACCCCGGAATCGTCCCATCAACAGTTTAGGCTTTACGTAGTCGGGATACGCTGTAATCCAGCGCTCAAAGAGTTTCTTTTTATCCCGGAGCTTTTTCCCCTTTTTGCCCATGTCGAATATGAAGCCTTTCTGGATCAGTTCGGTCATGGTGCTTTTCACCGTTCCCAAGGCGACATTCGCCATCCAGGCCAGATCGCGATACGTTTTCTCGACGAGTTCCGGTTGGCACAAAAAGAGATAGACGATCTTTAGGCCCACTCCTCTGAAGAGACGAGCTGTGGGAAGGACGATTTCTTCCTTTTCCGGTTTATTTCCTTGAACGAAAATCAACAGTGGAGGTTGATTGAGAAAGGCGTTTCCGACCGTGTCGATGAACTGGATGCCAGCATCACGCAATCTTGCTGCGGTCTCAGGGGGAATGTATCTTGTCGCCAGCAAAAATGGATGTGGCATCTTATCCCTGTTTACGAGAACCTGGAGCTCGCCGGCTTTGGTCAGATATTTTTTTACCTCGACGCACCAAACGAATGCGTCCCCGAAAACTTTTCCCTTTATCAGGAAGTCGTATCCCTGGTCATGAAGGACGTGACCCGGTTCAACCGCGTATTCCAGTGGAGCGATCTTCTTCAAGGCTTCCATAGCCTGCCGAAGAATTTCTGCGTTGTCTCCGGCTAAATTATGTTCAATATATTCCTTGTTCATTTAATTTGAACATAGCAAATAATTGAACATTATTCAATATAATGAGTTGATACGCTACGCAACTCCAGCAATGCTCGTCCCAAGGCTATGCTTAATATGCATGCCTATAAAATAAGTCAAGCCCTTCTTGCTGTCCTCAAGATTTGTTGTATAACATTCATTATGTAAACATAATGCACTACGAAGGATTCATCAGCGTGTGTTCATGTCCATTTTCTGAAGGGACCTCGCATTCTCAATATTGGATTGATGCCGTACCTTTTCAGGTATGCAGATCTTCCAGTGCAAAAAAATAACATTCCTGCCGCTTTACTACGCCTTTGCTGTCACAAGATGCATGTAACGCACGAACTCAACTTGGGATTGCTGTTTTTCATGAAATACAGCTCCGTCTTTCGGGGCTTTTTTGTTATATAATATTATACAGTTAGTATGTGTCAAAAGCCTATGACGTTAACGGCGGAATTGAAAACCACAATAGTACAGAAACCAGTAACTGATGGCTGCAATGATTCTCAAGCTTGAGGGAATCCGAAAGGAGCTTGAACTTTCCCGTGATATTCGTCAGACCATCATTCCAAACCTTTCTTTACAAATTAAGGCAGGGGAGTTTGTAGCAATTACAGGGCCGTCGGGTTCCGGTAAATCAACTCTGCTCTACATTATGGGGGGGCTCGATAAGCCCACAGCGGGAAAAGTCTGGCTTGACGGAGATGCGATTACGGAAAAAAATGAAACGGAAATGAACCATATCCGTAACGAAAAAATAGGATTCATCTATCAGTTTCATTTTTTGCTTCCTGAGTTTAATGCTGTCGACAATGTCAGTATGCCGATGATGATAAACGGCAGGCGCAGCCGAAAGGAAATCAAGGATAGAGCAAAGACGCTGCTCGATCTTGTAGAGATGCAGAACAAATATACCAACAAGCCAAGCCAGCTTTCAGGTGGTCAGCAGCAGCGTGTCGCCATAGCGCGTGCTCTTGCAAATGAACCTAAAGTACTGTTGGGCGATGAACCTACCGGTAACCTCGATTCGCGATCAGCAGACAATGTTTATCAGCTTTTTGACCGCCTTAACAAAGAACTGCATCAGACCGTTATTGTTGTCACTCATGATGAAGAGTTTGCAAACCGTGCCGGCAGGAGGATAAATCTTGTTGACGGAATGATTGAAAGCGACATACAATTGAAGCCAATGGCGGAATATTCTGCCCCTGTGCTCCTTAAGGATCATCACTAATATCCCTTATCCCCTTTTATATGTCAACTATACTCAATCAAATCAAGCAGACCCACCCTCATCTTTATCAGGCATTTTCATTACTTGCTGATGGTGAACAGCATCTTCGCCGCATCAAAGAAGTTGATAGCTACTGGGACAAGCTGAAACAACCGGTAAAGCAAGTCGTCTTTCCTGGCAGCGACCTACCGAATGATGCTGTAATAACAGGCAGGTATGATTTGATCTATGCCGGCGGAACGCTCAGTATGCTCCACGCAGTTGTGATGGCGGGGAAGTATGGTCGTAAGGTTATGATTTTTGATCGCCAGACACCTGCGAAAACAACAAGAGACTGGAATATTTCAAGACCCGAACTTTTAAATCTCTCAGCTACCGGTCTGTTTACCGAGGAAGAAATCGATTCGGTCATTGTGCGTCGTTACAAAACCGGTTGGGTGGAGTTTTACAAGCCGGATGGCAGCCAGAAAAGGCTCTTTATGGAAAATGTACTTGATTGCGCCGTAAATACAGACAAGCTGCTTGGGTTGGCAAAAGATAAGGTTCTGGCAGTTCCAGGCAGTACTATTCTTGCAGAAACCTCTTTTTCCTGCTGTTACCTCTTTGACGACCATATCGTGGTAAAAGTTGAGGATACAAATGGAAAAGCATGGTATTACAAGGCTAAAGTACTTGTCGATGTAATGGGGATACTCTCACCACTCGCCATGCAGCTCAACGCAGGTGCTCCACAGACACACGTATGCCCGACGGTTGGCACTATGGCAAGTGGATTTGAAAATGCTGATTTCGATACCGGTGAAATTTTAGCCAGTATAAGTCCTGCTGACAATAGTTCAGGAAAAGGCCGTCAGTTTATCTGGGAAGGATTTCCTGCCGACGGCTCTAAATACATAACCTATCTTTTCTTTTACGACGAAGCTGACTCTCCAAACGACAAATCACTGCTCAGCCTTTTCGATACATACTTCAAAACGCTGCCTGATTATAAAAAGCTGGGGAAGGACTTTGTTGTGCATCGTCCTGTATACGGTATCATTCCCGCGTACTGTCATAATGGATACAGCCGTACAAGGGAGATTGCCGACGAACGTATTATCCTGTTCGGTGATGCAGCCTCACTAGCCTCTCCTTTGACTTTCTGCGGTTTTGGTTCAATGGTCCGTAACCTGCCCCATCTTACGGCCGATCTTGACAGGGCAATTGATACAGACGATCTTTCAAAAAAGAATCTTGAAAGAATAAGTGCCTTCGAGCCGAATGTTGCTTCTATGGCTAACCTTATGAAGTTTATGTGCTATAACTCCGCAACAGATGCACCGAACTTTGTCAACGACCTTATGAACGAGGTTATGATTGTCCTTGATGAACTGCCTGAACGATACCGTCAGACCATGTTCCGTGATGAGATGAAGATTGAGGATTTGATAGTGGTCATGATGCGTCTTGCCTGGCGTTACCCTAAAGTGCTGGAAGCGACTTGGGCTAAACTAGGCATTCAGGGGTCTTATGAATTTTTAAAAAATCTTGCCGGTTGGGTAGTATCACCAGGCAGATAATTTATTGTATCAATGACCGATATCATACGTGCCTCGGAGGCGATAGCCAACCTTCGCAAAGAGATTGAGCGTCATAACCACCTCTATTACATTGAGGCAAAGCCTGAGCTTTCCGATTACGAATTTGATAGACTTCTCGAAAAGCTGATAGCTCTTGAAAGGGAGTTTCCTGGTCTGGTTACCCCCGACAGTCCTTCGCAAAGAGTCGGTGGAACCATTACCAGGGTTTTTCCCTCTGTACAGCATCGTGAACCAATGCTGAGCCTTTCAAATACCTATTCCATCGGTGACCTTGAGGATTTTTACAATCGAGTCAAAAAGCTTCTGGCTCTTGAAGGTGTTCACGAGCAGGAAATGGTAGCCGAGCTTAAGTTCGATGGGGTAGCCATCAGTCTTCTTTATCATAAAGGTCTTCTGGTACGCGGAGCGACAAGGGGTGACGGAGTTCAGGGTGACGACATTACCGCAAACATTAAAACCATTCCAACAATACCTCTTCGGTTAGCTGAGATTTCAGACGTTTTTCGAGAGAATGAAGAGAGCGATATTGAAATACGGGGTGAAGTATTCATGCGGAAGGATGATTTCGAACAGCTGAATGACAGCCGTCCGGAGGAAGACCGGTTTGCCAATCCTCGAAATGCTACCGCAGGCTCGCTTAAACTACAGGATTCCGCTGAGGTTGCGCGTCGTAAAATGAGCTTTGTCGCATACTACCTTAAGGGTTATGACTATGACAGTTCATCCCAGTTCAATCGACTCAAACAGCTCGAAAAGCTCGGATTTTATACCGGAGGCCACTACCGGTTGTGCTGTGAACTTCAGGATATCAGCAACTTTATCAAAGAATGGGACGAAAATCGCTGGACGCTTCCCTACGAAACAGATGGTGTAGTTCTGAAGCTGAACGATGCCCGCCTTTGGGAAAAACTTGGAGCCACCGCTAAGAGCCCCCGTTGGGCAATCGCTTACAAATATCCTGCTAAGCAGGCTAAAACAGTTTTATGTGCCGTTGTGTTTCAGGTCGGCCGTCTCGGCACCATTACCCCCGTTGCAGAGCTTGAGCCGGTATTGCTTGCCGGTTCGACGGTTTCCCGTTCAACCCTTCATAATTTTGATGAAATCCAGCGGCTGGGCATCAAACTGCACGATCGGGTTATTATCGAAAAGTCA
>SZXZ01000061.1 GCA_005843835.1 Chlorobium sp. | reverse complement strand
CCTTGTTAATGCGACTTATTTTAAGGATGAATACTTCTCCGCACCTACAAAGGAAGGCGAAAAGTATGGATTTCCTGCTAATTTTGTCCCTCAGTACAGCGACTCGGTCTATGCATCAAGGATATCTCTTCTGGCACGTAAAACCCCGTTCAATCTTATTTATAACGACCATGTCAGGGGGTTTATAAGAATTTACGCTGTCGACAAGAGAAATATGACGGCTAAAATTCTTGGACTCACCAAAATCTATTTTCCTCAGTTTGAGGAAAAACTTGACGCTTACAATATTCCGCTTGAAATGAAGTACCTGGCTATAGTTGAATCTGCACTTAACCCGACCGCTGTTTCTCCTGCCGGCGCAAAGGGGTTGTGGCAGTTTATGTACGGTACGGGAAAAATGTACGGAATGCAGTCGTCTTCGTTTATTGAAGATCGTTTTGATTCAGAAAAGGCTACGGTGGCGGCATGCCGATATCTGAGGGACCTCTATAATATTTATGGAGACTGGTTCCTTACCCTTGCAGCTTATAATTCCGGTCCCGGTAATGTCAACAAGGCTATTCGAAGGGCTGGAGGTATAAAAAATTACTGGGCAATATGGGACTATCTGCCAGCCGAAACAAGAGGGTATGTGCCTGCGTTTATTGCCGTCAACTACATTATGAACTATTATAATGAGCACAATATCCGTCCGGTTGAACCAGGATATCTTTACCACGACATCGACACGCTGAGAACAACCCGTCTGGTGTCATTTGAACAGATTAACGAGACTATCGGTGTGCCGATGCGGGATCTGCATTTCCTTAACCCTCAATACAAGCTCGGTATTATTCCATCTGCAGGTTCTTACGGCAACGTTATCAGACTTCCAAAACAATATATCGGACAATTTCAGAAGCGCGAGCAGGAAATTTACGCGTATAAATCGCCTAAAGCTTCTGAACGTGAGCAATTGCTGGCTAAGGTTGAAAGCCTTAATGCAGGCACTGGATCTCCGGGAGCTTCTTTACAGTCTGACAAGATTCACACTGTACAGCAGGGTGAAAATCTTGGCTCCATTGCAAGGATGTATCGCACCTATATAAGTCAGCTTATTGCATGGAACAATCTGAAAGATCCGGATGTGACTCCTGGACAGGTACTTATTGTGTTTGGAGGAGCAGAAAATGGTTCATCACAAAGTGACGGCGGAAGGTCCGGTCATGTAAAGAAAAAAATCATAGTCCATAAGGTTGGAAGGTCTGAAACGATCACTTCCATTTCCAGAAAATACGATACAACTATTCAGCGTATTGCCGAGTTGAATCATCTGAGTCACAGGATGACTATTGTGCCAGGACAACGTCTTAAAATCGAAAAAGAGGTAACTGTTTTTGAAAGATCGCGGTCATCGTCCCGGCATTTTCATGCTTCTAAAAGTCACAAAGGCAAAAAAGAAAGGCATGCGCGTTCGTCAAGAAAACGCAGGCGATAGACAAAGCGACAGTGTTCGCACAACTATGGTATACTGAAGTTCTGGAACTGTGATAATTTCTTTTTTTATAAAGGTTATAAAACCGGTAATTGTCTTTCTGCCTGTTCCAATAAAAGATAATTTTATTATCTTAAGCCTTTTCAAGTTGCTCAAATGACGGGGTATCAAGGTCGAAAAAACGATTTATTCAATAATTCTTTAAATAAGAATCATTAAAACGTATGCGTAATATCATTTTCACCGGAAAGGGTGGTGTTGGTAAAACTTCTGTTGCTGCAGCCACAGCGCTTAGAGCAGCAGATATGGGGTACAAAACCCTTATTATGTCTACCGATCCTGCTCACAGTCTTGGCGACTCGCTCGATGTTCAGTTAGGACCTTCACCGGTGAAGGTAGCTGAAAATCTTTGGGGTCAGGAAGTTAGTGTTTTCGGTGACCTCAATTTAAACTGGGATGTTGTCAGAGAGCACTTTGCTCACCTGATGGAATCACGGGGTATTGAAGGTGTTTATGCTGAAGAAATGGGTGTGCTGCCTGGTATGGAAGAGCTTTTTTCCCTTTCTTATATCAAAAGATATAACGAACAGAATGAGTATGATCTTCTTGTAGTTGACTGTGCTCCTACCGGTGAAACCCTTCGACTTCTCTCCCTTCCTGAAACATTCGGATGGTTTATCAAGCTTATCCGCAATGTTGAGAAATTTATGGTGAAGCCTGTCATCAGGCCTCTCTCTAAGAAAATCAAGAAAATTGACGACTTTGTCGCGCCTGTTGAGGTTTATGATAAGGTCGATAATCTGTTCTCTTCAACTGAAGGCATTATTGATTTGCTGGCTGACAGCTCTAAAACAACAATGCGTCTTGTCATGAATCCTGAAAAGATGGTTATCAAGGAGTCCATGCGTGCCTTGACCTATCTTAATCTGTACGGTATTACCGTTGACAGGATTACCATTAACCGTGTTATGCCGGATCAGAGTCCTGATCCTTATTTCCAGAAATGGCGTGCAATCCAGCAGAAGTATATCGATCAGATCGAGGAAGCTTTTGCTCCGATCCCAATTACTGAAGTACCGCTTTTTGATGATGAAGTTGTCGGTATTGCAATGCTTCGCAGAGTAGGCGAAAAAGTCTATGGTGACCTGAATCCTCTTGATATTTTCTTTGCTGAAAATCCAATCGATATCAAAAAGGTTTCTGACGGACATTACAAGGTTCGTGTACGTCTGCCGTTTATGGAAAATATGGGTCTTGAGCCGAAGATTCTTAAGCTTGGCGATGATCTTACTATCCGTATCGGCGATTACCAGAAAATTGTAGCTTTGCCGATTTTCCTTGCAGGTATGGAATCTACCGGAGCATCCTACGAAGATAAATGGCTCAGTATTGATTTTACCAAGGCATAAACATCAGTCTTGTTCTTGTATAAATAAAAAACCTGCCTTGTCGGCAGGTTTTTTATTGACCATTTTTCAGGTTTTTTTAGAGCGATACCAGATTTGTAACAGCTACTCCATTGACATTTCTAATTTCGTCAATCAGTTCAGGCATCACATCTCCGTCTACAACGATAGCTGTCATAGCGACCTTTTTATCTTCATCTCTTGAAAGTGCGATATAGGCAACGTTCAGGTTATGCTGGAGAAGCAGTTGCGTGACGTTGGCAATGACACCTGGTTTATCGGTATTATTGTAGATGATAATGTTGCCTTCCGGCTTAAATTCCACGAGAAACTGGTCGATCATGACAATCCGTACTTCTTTGTCACCAAAAACGGTTCCTCCTATCATACGTTTGGCTGATTCGTTTTCGAGCTCTATACGTATCAGATTGGTGTAGTCGGGATTTTCCTTTTCAAACCTTTGCTCAAGAATGATACCGGATTCCTTCGCCATCGTAAATGCGTTGATGTAATTAGTATCTTTCGATTGCCGTACATCAAGAAACCCTTTTAAAGCTGCGGCAGTTATGACTTCATTGAATTGCTGAAGAAATTCACCGGAGGTTCTGACGGTCATTTTGTTCGCATGAAGCGGGGCCATTTGAGCCAGTGTAGCACCAAGTTTTTCAGCCAGGGTAAGATATGCCTGTACACCGGGCACCTGTGCAAGTTCAACAGCAGAAGCATTGACTGCGCCTTCAAGTTTGCCACTGCGTTTCCACTCAACAATCTGGTCGGCAATCTGAATGGCAACCTTTTCCTGAGCTTCAGTTGTGGATGCGGCTATATGCGGTGTGGCAATAACCTGCTCAAGTTTTAAAAGAGGGTTGTCGGAGTTTACCGGTTCCATCTCAAAAACATCAAGGGCAGCAGCGGAAACTTTTCCGGATTCTATTGCATCTGCAAGGTCCGATTCATTAATTATTCCTCCTCTTGCGCAATTGATGATGATGACACCCTGTTTCATTAAATCAAGCGTCCCTTTTGAAATCAGATTGCGAGTCGACTCATTAAGCGATGAATGTATGGTGATGACATCAGCACGCATAAAATTTTCGTGCAGGGGAAGAAGTTCAATGTTGAGATGCGAAGCAAACTCGTCAGGAATCATTGGGTCATAAGCGATTGTGTTCATTCCGAAGGCCTGCATACGGGATGCCACCTCTCGTCCTATTTTTCCAAGACCGATTATCGAAAGGGTTTTGCCTTCAAGCTCAATCCCCATAAATTTCTTTTTATTCCAGTTGCCGCTTTTCATGTCTGCAGTTGCCTGAGGAATGCGTCGGGCAGCCGAAAGAATCATGGCGCAGGTATGTTCAGCAGCAGAAATGGTGTTTCCGCCAGGCGTGTTCATGACAATAATGCCATTGCGGGTTGCGGCTTCAATATCGATATTATCAACCCCTGCACCAGCCCTACCTATCAGTTTAAGGTTAGTGCCGCACTCGATAATTTCTGCGGTAACTTTTGTTGCACTTCTAACAATAAGTTTTTCAAAGCCGCCTATTATTTTTTTGAGTTCTTCCTTACTGATTTTCGGTATTTCGGTTACGTCAAATCCGTTCTGTGAAAGGATTTGACCGCATTGTGGATCAACACCGTCAGTGATCAGTACGTTCATGTTCTTTTTGATTATTGATTTCCTGGGAATTTTATGAAACGAAGTTTACAGAGCGGACTTAGTCCGTTCTAGTTCACTTTCGTACTTTACCGGTATAATATATTTTTTTTTCAAGGCATTAAGATTAAAAAAATCAACAGGAACAGGATGCGAGTGCATGAAGTCTTTCTATTACATTGGGAATTGTGAGTGCCGGAATTTATAAGCATCGATTCTGATTATATATTGAGGTTTTTTTTATCTTGTATCCTATTAATTTCTATGATGATATTATTGTTGAACGAATGGAAAAGCTACATGATTTAAGAGTTTCGCGCATTATCCGTCTATCCTCTCCAAAAGCTCTCAAAGAGATGTTGCCTGTGGATGAACGGATTGCAGATACCGTTATTAATGGACGTCGTGAAGTTGAAAATATATTAACCGGCAAAGACGCCCGAATGCTGGTGATTGTAGGGCCTTGTTCGATTCATGATACCGATATGGCCCTTGAATATGCAAGAAAACTCATGACGTTGCGCACTGAGTTGCAGGACGATCTTTGTATTTTGATGCGGGTTTACTTTGAAAAGCCACGGACTACCGTTGGGTGGAAAGGTTTTATCAACGATCCTCATTTGGACGATTCTTACGATATTGTGCATGGACTGTTTTATGCTCGTAAGCTTTTGCTTGAAATCAATGCTATAGGTGTACCTGCAGCTACTGAATTTCTTGATCCCATAACCCCTCAATATGTGGCCGATGTTGTCAGTTGGGCTGCAATAGGGGCTAGAACAATTGAGTCTCAGACTCATCGCCAGATGGCAAGCGGTCTGTCGATGCCGGTTGGATTTAAAAATTCTACTGACGGACGGATCAACGTGGCTGTCGATGCAATTCGTTCGGCCATGCACCCGCATAGCTTTTTTGGCATTGATCAGGATGGTCATAGCAGCGTTATTACTACTAAAGGGAACGCCTTTGGACATCTTGTGCTTCGTGGAGGCAGTGATAAACCGAATTATGATGCTGCAAGTATTGCTGTAGCTGAATCGTGGATTGAAAAAGCCGGTCTTGAACAATCGATTCTTGTCGATTGCAGTCATGCCAATTCGGGCAAAAAACATGAGCAGCAGCTCAAGGTTTGGGAGGACATCCTTCAACAGAAAGCTGATGGGAACAAGAGCATTGCCGGGGTTATGATCGAAAGTAATATCTGTGCAGGCAACCAGCCATTCCCGGAGAACCCTGAAAAGTTAAAGTATGGAGTCTCCATAACTGACGAGTGCATATCATGGGAAGAGACTGAGCGTATGTTGCGTGAAGGAGCAGCCGTTATTCATAAGCTTATCAAGTAGATGTTTTCTCCCGGTGTTTATCCCGGGAGAATATCCAATTACTTATAACCCAGCAGGGAGGAACGAGTATTATGGCAATTGAGATCCGGCAGGTTCAGAACAAAAAGGAACGGAAGCAGTTTATTACTTTTGCATGGCAAATCTATCGCAATGATCCTGAGCTCAATAAAAACTGGGTTCCCCCGGTTATTGACGATTATATGAAAACACTTGACACCAAAGTGTTTCCCTTGTATGATCATGCATCTCTGGCTCTTTTTACCGCATGGAAAGATGGCGTTATGGCGGGTACCATCGCCGCTATCGAAAACCGGCGCCACAATGAGTTTCACAACGATAAAGTTGGCTTCTGGGGTTTTTTTGAGTGTATTAACGACCAGAAAGTTGCCAATGCCCTGTTTGATGCCGCAGCCAACTGGCTTAAAACCAAGGGGTTAAATGCTATGCGGGGCCCTATCAGTCCCTCAATGAACGATCAGTGCGGCATGCTGACAAAAGGGTACGACAGCCCTCCCGTATTTCTGATGCTTTACAATCCGCCTTACTACAATGATCTTGTTGTCAACTACGGCCATCATATCGGTCAGGAACTTCTTGCCTGGTATATAGACCGGACTATTATTGATTTTGAGCGTCTCCGTCGTATTTCCGAATATGTCATGAAACGAGAGGGTCTTACGGTACGGATCATGAATATGAAGGACTTTGACCGAGAAATCGATCGTATCCGCGAAATTTACAATAAAGCCTGGGAGAAGAACTGGGGCTTTGTTCCTATGACTGACAAAGAGTTTAACTTTTTGGCCAAAAGCCTCAAACCTCTGGCTAACCCGCATTACATCTATTTTGTTGAAGATCGAAACAAGCGTACGGTCGGCTTTTCACTTTCGCTCCCTGATGTTAATCAGGCTCTGAAGCATGTTAATGGGAACCCTTTTTCACCGATCGGATTGCTGAAATATCTCTGGTATAGCCGCAATATTACCATGGTACGTACTATAACCATGGGTGTTCTTCCGGAATATCGCAACAAGGGAGTTGACAGTGTTCTCAATACACAAATTGCTGATTATGGAGTTAAGCATGGTGTGTTTGCCAGCGAGATGAGTTGGGTTCTTAAAGCAAATGAAGCTATGAGTAAACTGGCAAAGGTCATTGGCGGCAAACCCTACAAGGAGTATGTTATCTACGAGGCAGAAATATAAAATTAGTTTTGCTGTTCTCTATTGTTCAGTCAAGTAAAGGATATCGGCGGATTGTCGGTCGGGTTAGTGGAGTTGTGGCCGATAGGTCTTTTTTTCGAGGGGATAAAAAAAAGGAGCCTTGCGGCTCCTTTTCATATTGTAACCTAACGGGAAAAAAAGAACAGTGGAGATAATTTTTTAGAACGACGCCATTAGAACAAAGTTTGCTTTTTTGGTGTCTGGGTTGTAGGTGTAGGAACCGGTGTATCTGTCTTTTGCAACAGAGAACCCTAGATTTACGATTTGAAAGCCTGTTCCTTCGGATGGTGCGTACTCTA